>CAZIVQ010000522.1:0-4035 GCA_964542415.1 uncultured Bacteroidia bacterium
TGGTTACAAAACCTCCTCACTGCCACCTCGTTAGGGGGAAATCACCACCACCCGAAAACGGAATAGTCAGAAAATGTCGAATCCCGAACCTCATTTTCTGGGTAACCTGAGTTCGGCGTTTCCCGGCTTTTAAAAAGAATTCGACCCCAGGGAGAAATCGTATGGCTGACAGGAAAGGCAAGATTTCTCGCTGCCGCCTAGGGGGCGGGCTAGAAATGTAATCAATTGATAACCAGCGATAAAAACTCCGCACTCACGTTTGTGTACTTGGTAAAAGCTCTTTCTGGCCTCCCGGTTTCTTACTCCGGTTTTACTGGGGCATCTTCGACCGGGATTCATAATCTGTGGTGAGAAGGGGGAGCTTAATTGTAAGGAATCACCTCCAAAATATGGGAAATCGCCTTGATGCGGGCATTGAACTTGTTATTGGCATCGATACGTTTCCAAGGTGCCGCCTCGGTGTCAGTTTCTTCGAACATCTTTTCTTCGTAGCGGGTGTACTCATCCCATAGCGCCTGTGCTTTCTTGTCCACGGGGGTCATCCTCCAGCGCTTCAAGGGGTCACTCTTTATATTCTGGAATCTCCGGGCCTGTTCTTCCTTGGTAATGGAAAAATACAGCTTGATCAGGTAGGTCCCCGATTGCACGAGCATGCGCTCAAAGTCGTTGACCTGGGACATAAAAATCCGGTATTCTTGTTGGGTGCAAAAATCGTTTACCGGTTCTACCACTGCCCGATTGTACCAGCTCCGGTCAAAGAAGACCATCTCGCCCTGGTTGGGCAGGACATTGATGTAGCGCTGAAAAAACCATTGGGCGCGCTCATCCTCGGTGGGAATGTTAAGGGCGATCGTTCGGAAGTGCCTGGGATTAATAAATTGGGTAATGCGGCGGATGGCGCCTCCTTTGCCTGCCACATCCCTGCCTTCAAAGATCACGACGACCCGTTCATGATTTTTGATGACCCAGTTCTGGAGCTTGATGAGCTCTTCCTGCCGCTTCTCTAGCTCTGCCAGATAGGTTACTTCTTCGAGGACCTTCTCAAGGTCGAGCTGCTTGTTTTTGAGCAGGGTGTATAACCCCATTTTTGAATGGAGGAGGTCAATTTCTGCTTTGGTCAGTTTTTTAGCTTTCATCGTATTGGCAGAGGGGTCAAATATCTATTTGAATGGCGCTCCGGTGGTACCGCATGGTGATATTGGGGTCCGGCAAAAGCGAAATGCCCGCATCACCCTTACCCTCATAGTCAAATTGAGAAAGGACATAGCGCATGCTTTCCAGCCGTGCCTTCTTTTTGCTATTGGTCTCGACGATGATCCACGGGCTAAAATTGGTATGGGTATGGCTGAACATCAGCTCTTTGTAGTGGGTATATTGGTCCCAGAGCTCCTGCCCTTTCATGTCAACCGGGCTGAATTTCCAGCGCTTAAGGGGGTTGCTGAGGCGCGCATTGATCCTTTTATTCTGCTCCTTCTTGGAAATCGAAAACCAGAACTTGATGATCTTCAGGTCGTCCTCGTAGAGCAGGTGCTCAAACTCCGGCACCTGCACCATGAATTGGTTGTACTGCTCTTTGGTACAAAACCCCATGACAGGCTCCACTACCGCCCGGTTGTACCAACTTCTATCGAAGAAGACTAGCTCTCCCGGGTTCGGCAGCACCTTGATGTACCGGCGGAAATACCATTGGCCCTTTTCTACCTCTGTGGGTTTGGTCAACGCGACCACCCGGGCGGTGCGGGGTCTGAGGTGCTCTTTGAACCGCTTGATGGAGCCGCCTTTGCCGGCGGCATCCCGACCTTCAAAAATGATGGCGACCCGCATTTTTTTCTCGGCAATCCACTTTTGCAGGCTCACAAATTCAGACTGGAGTTTTTTTAACTCCGCTTCGTAAGTTAGCTTTTTGAGCGTTTTCTTAATAGGGATCTTGTGTTTCTTGGCTATGCGAATCAAGTCATCCCTCGTTTTTGCCTTGGCGAGTTGCTCTGCCGTAAACTTCATGGGTATATTTTTTCTCTTGTCTGCGTTTCCCTCCTACCGGGATTCCAACGACACGGTTTGTCTCGCGGGGGGTCGGGTCAGAGGCGTACGCTTGCCTGCCTTGTACTCCGTTAATCGAAGGTACACATTCTCTCCCACTAAGGCCAATTGGGCTGGGGTGAAGGAGGCTGTTTGCCGAATTTATCCCCCTCAGCTTCTGCTCTCTCCCGGGCGGATTGGCCATGGGGACAGGAAAAAAAAGCGGCGGATTTTTTTCAACCCCTCATCAGTATGTAAGACGCCAAGAATAACTTGTTCCAATTTTTCACGCCAAGACGCAAAGGCGCAAATCAAAGACCTGATGGACAGCTTCTTGTACTTATTGCCTCATCTAAAAAACGGTAGGTTATTCTTGACTTGTTACTTATTGCACCTTATCCCCCTGCCATTCAGGCTAATTTCCGGGTATTCGTTGACCTTGGTTGGCTACAGCATCATTTTGCTAAAAGACAGCCCCCCTCCCGATCAGCCACTTTTAGGAAAGCCGTGAGCTGTGCATTATATTTGTGCCAGCGAAACTTTTTGTTCTTATTTTAGTAAAGAAATCATCATCGAACCCAAACTGCTGGTTAACATTCACCAGGATGTTTATTTCGATGTCCCGCCCCTCAGCAGTGAACGCCGGAAGTCAGGCTTGCCTGGGCAGTTCCGTGGCAGGGATTCCTCCCTCACTGCTCTCTCCCTTGCAGACTGTCGCCACAAAAGTTGCTCATGGGTTTTGCCCGGGGGCTGCGCTTTCATGTGTGCTGTGGGTCATTTACTACCCAAGGTACCCAGGTAAGTCCTCCCAAAGCCCGCTCCCTTTGGTCCGGGTGAGGCAAAGCTTTTTTGCTAAATAACAACATACCCCTCTCCAGACGCAGGGCTCTCCTATCTGGTTTAATACTCCTGATTCATAGGTAGCCAGGTTCCGCTTTAGAGATCAATTTTCAACACATATATGCCCAACAAGAAAAAAAACGACACGAAGGCGCCTCGTAACTCCCGCGGCAAGCGCAAAAACAGATCCGCCCAGAAACCTAGCAAGCAAGATCATTTCCTTCGCAATAAAATCCTGAGTTTCCTCCGGGCCCACCGGGACAAGGCCTACTCGGTCAAGCAAATCGCCGGCACCCAAGGCCTGCATTTGGAAGCCGGTAACAACAAACTCCGCTCGGTCCTCGACCAGCTTACCCACGAAGGCAAGCTCTCCTACCTTGAAAAAGGCCGCTACCAGTACCTCAGCAGCGCCCCTACCCTCACCGGCAACATACAAGTGACCCGCAGCGGGGTGGGCTTTTTGCTCATGGAGGAAGAAGAAGACATCTTCATCGGGTCCGACAAGATGGGCAAAGCCATGGATGGCGACCTCGTCAAGGTGAAGCTGCTCAACCGCCGCTCCAAGCGTGGCCGCAAAGAGGGCGAAGTGATGGAAGTGGTGGAGCGCAGCCGCACCCAGTTCGTCGGCATTGTCGAAGAAAGCATGAAGGATAGCTTCTTCCTGCTGCCCGACAGCCAGCGCATTCCCTTCGATTTTTATATCCCCAAAAAATACCTCAACGGCGCCAAGGACGGCCAGAAAGTGCTGGCTGAACTGGTAAGCTGGGAAAAGCGCTCCCCCGAAGTCAAGGTGCTGACCGTGCTCGGCGAAGCAGGCGAACACGAGACCGAGATGCACGCCATCTTGCTCCAGTTTGGTTTCGACCCTAACTTCCCGACCCAGGTAGAGCAGGAGGTAGCCAAAATCCCGGATCAAATCCCGGGAAAAGAAATCAAAAAGCGGCGCGACATGCGCGACGTCCCTACCTTTACCATCGACCCAGACGATGCCAAAGACTTTGACGATGCCCTTTCGGTGCGCAAACTGGAAAATGGTCGGCACGAGATCGGGGTTCACATCGCCGACGTCTCCTACTACGTCCGGCCTGGCACCGAGCTGGACAAGGAAGCCTTCCATCGCGCTACCTCAGTCTACCTGGTCGATCGCACCGTGCCCATGCTGCCCGAGAGGCTGTC
>CAZIVQ010000523.1:0-3222 GCA_964542415.1 uncultured Bacteroidia bacterium
GTAGTGGAAGCTGATTATTTCTTTCACGGTGGGGTATTTTCCGGCCATATCCTAGTGCTTGCGAAGGAAAGTAATTACCTAATTTCAAACGCAGCTATTTTTTCGTGGGACAAGGAAAAAAGGCCGAACATAGCGAGCTATGTGAGGACTTTTTGACGCAGTACCGCGGAAAAAGAGCAAGTTTAAATAGGTAAGAATTTAGCTTCGGAAGCACTAGCCTCAGCGATGGGCACCGCTGTGACTTAAGTTGCTCCGTTTGCTGTCCAAAGATTGGGGACAAGCTCAACTTTCTTGCCACCGCAAGCACCAGAAATAGCTGGCATGGATGGCAAATCTGCGATTTGAACGACTCAAGTGAAAAAGTCGTATTTTGGAAAAAAAGTAACCTTAGGATGTCTTTTTACCAGCAATTTCAACAACTTCCTCCTCGGCTTCAAACGCAGGTAGCTGACTATGTTGCCTTTCTTCTGCAACGCTACGCACCCGAGCACACAGTTGAGGCGAAGCCCTTTTCTTTCGCTTGGAGAGGAGGCCTGAAGGATCGGGTGACGGATCAAAATGGAGTCGATTTGCAGCCTCAGCCAGATGGGAAACATCGTCCTCACGGACTTTAGTCTCCACTCCATTGGGGTCATTTTATTTCGCCACCAAGCACATCAGCCCTTCGAGTTATTCTGCCAAGATATACTACCCAACGTATCTCTTCAGACGCTTCCGTCGAATCAATACCCGGTAGTGGCTCAACATGCGATGACCTACAAACTTGATTTTGATGACGCATACCAAGCGACCTTGGCCGATCATATGGGGTTTTCCATTGCAACCATGGATCAGGATTTCCGCCGAGTTACTGGACTAGTGTCGGTTCTATTCTTGTAACTGATCTTCCCCATAGCAAAAGTTGAATTCCGATATTTAATCCTGGTTTTTCCCACACGAATAGGCAATTGGTTTCAATTAATTGCTTTAAACCCTGTCAGCGTTCCCAAAACGCTGACAGGGTTATCGGAATAGCCTCGCAGAATCCACATTTGCATCCAAAAATTGCTTCCAAGTTTTATATGCAGAGGGAACAGCCCTACGGCAAAGGGGCAACGCTGGCCAACAAGGGCCGATTACCTTGAGTCTGAAGCCCCGCCCGCCTACCCGCCACCTTTCTCGCGCACAGGAGGCAAGCCGGGTGCCAGGGTAGGAGAGGGGAAGAAGGAGAACTTGGCCCCCTCTTTTGGGGGAAATTGGCGCCTCAACGAGCGGGGCCTACTCGCTTTCCACCCAACTTTTTCTCCTTCTATTCGCTTCCCTCCCCTTGGCTTGCTTTCTTTGTGAGGCCAAGCCCCAAACCTTATGCTCGTTTTCCGCCTGCTCTTTCTGCTTTGTTGCCTGCTCTCGTTTGCCCAGGCCAAACTCGTCCTCCCCGCCCTGTTTCAGGACCACATGGTCTTGCAGCGAGAAAGCTTCCCGGCCATTTGGGGCCGGGGCGAACCGGGCGAGCGGGTCCGCGTCTCCGCTTCTTGGGACAGCGCGGTGGTCACCGCCTACGCCGACAGCCGCGGCAAGTGGCTCGCCCAGCTGGCCACGCCGGAGGCAGGCGGGCCTTACGAGATCCTGATCATGGGCGAAGAGGAGCAGCTGCGCCTGCGCGATGTCCTCATCGGCGAGGTATGGCTGGCCAGCGGCCAGTCCAACATGCGCTGGCGCTTACGCGCCACCCTCGAAGGCGACACCGCCACCGTCGATTTCCCCGAAATCCGCCTCTTCCAGGTGCAGGAAGACCTGGCCCTTTCTCCTCGCTACGATTGCCAAGGCCAGTGGCAAGCCGCCTCCCGCGAAAGCACCCGGGAGTTCAGCGCGGTGGCTTTCTTTTTTGCCCGGCAACTGCACCAGGAACTGGGCGTGCCCATCGGCATCATCCAGAGCGCCGTCGGGGGCACCCCCGCCCAAGCCTGGATGAGCCGGCCTGTCCTCGAATCCCAACCGCGTTTTCGTCCGCTCCTCAATGCCTTTGACGATGCCCTGCGCGCACACCGCCGCGACCAAACCCGCCCCGATCCCCTGCATAAGCGCCAGCCTGCGGTGCTTTACAACGCCATGATTTCGCCGCTGATCCCCTTTGAGCTAAAGGGGGTTATCTGGTATCAGGGAGAAGCCAATACCTATGACCCGTATCAGTACAGCCACCTTTTTCCTACCCTGATCTACAACTGGCGGCGGGACTGGAACCGCAATTTTTCCTTCTATTGGGTGCAGATCGCTCCCTTCGAATATGGCCGGCGTCCGTCTGGGCGGCCGTTTCAGGGGGCGGGCTTGCGGGAGGCCCAGCTCCAGTCGTTTGAAAAGGTCCCCAACAGCGGCTGGGTGAGCCTGCTCGACCTGGGAAACCCTGCCGATATCCATCCCCGAAGCAAATTGCCCGTAGGTCAGCGCCTGGCCCGCTGGGCCCTGGCCAAAGATTACGGGCGCGAAGACCTTCTCTTCGCCGGGCCGCTCTATCAGAAAATCAGCCCGGCGGGGGACTCCCTGCGGGTACATTTCCGCTTTGGGAAAGGCCTTTATGGGCAAGAAAGCCCGCAAAATGAATGGGAGATCGCCGGGGAGGACCGGCAGTTTGTGCCGGCCCAGGTCAAGGTGGCCGACAGCACGGTTCTGGTGTGGAGCCCCGAGGTGCCAGCGCCGGTAGCCGTGCGCTATGCCTTTCGCAATGCGCCCCAAGCCAGCCTGTTCAACGCTGCGGGCCTCCCGGCGGCCGCCTTTCGTAGCGACGATTGGCCCTTGTTTTTTGCCACCCCCCGCATCGAAGCCCGCTATGACCGCACCCATCAGGAGTTTGTGGTAAGCATGGATTTTCCCAGCGACATCAAACACGAACTGCGCTATGCCCGGGGCGGGGAGCAGGCAGGCGAAGGTTCTCTGCTTTACACCCGTCCGGTTACCCTCAAGGGACCCGATACCCTGCGACTGCGCCCGTTTATCCAGGGCATAGCCGGGCCGGAAGTGGCCCAGCGAGTGCTGCTTCTGCATGCCGGGATGAACGCCAAGCTCAGCCTTGATCCCTCGCCCCTGCCGGAATATGCCCGGGACCTGCGGCGCTTACAGGACGGCTTGCGCGGGAGTGACCGGCCAGACGATGGATACTGGCAGGCGTTTCCGGCCGGAGAAGTGGCGCTTCAATTGAATTTTGAAGACAAAAGGGAAGGGCTGAGCCTGCGATTGGGCCTGCTAGCA
>CAZIVQ010000523.1:3232-4025 GCA_964542415.1 uncultured Bacteroidia bacterium
CGGTCCGTTCCCGTTACCCGGGCCGTCCCCGTTGCCCGGTCCGCCGGCGGGCCCCGCCGAGCCTGCAGCAGGGGGGACTGCCGGCGGAGATTTTAGTCGAAGGGTCCAAAAACGGCCGGAAGTTCAAAACCCTGGGGCGCTGGTACCCAAAGGCCCCAAAACCGGGGCGGCTGGAGCTGTCGCTCGACCTTGGCAGTCAAAAAGTCAAAGCGCTGCGCCTGACCCTGAAAGGGGGGGAATCCGGGGCTTACCTGCTCGACGAATGGGAAGTCTATCTGCGGGAGGAAGAATAGGCCATTCTGCCCCAAATCCGGATTTTTGCCAACCAAGGGGGCTAGGTTACGTTCACTAGGGGTAGGTAAATCGTCAAATATTTGCCAAAAAAAGTAACTCCAACCATCCCCTTCTCATGCCACCTACCCGCAAAAAAATCCTCGATACCGCCGTCAGTTTCTACGAACGTCGCCTGGAGGCGGTCCAGAATAAGCAGCAAGACCAGCTTGATAGCCTAGACCTCGAAGGCGAGCCCACCGACATAGACGAGCATTCCTTTATCGACCAAACCATCGGTGATAAAGTAGCGCGCGAATCCAATCAAATGGCTCACCTGCGCGATGTGCTTTCGGCCCTACAGCGCATACAAGCCGATGACCGGGGCCATCAGGAAGTCGAATTCGGGAGCATCGTCCATACCGACCTCGCCAACCTCGTGGTGGGCGCGCCGATCCGTAGGGTCATGGTAGAGGGCACCCCCTACCTCGGCCTTTCGCTGGAAGCCCCCTTAGGAGAAAAA
>CAZIVQ010000524.1:0-4024 GCA_964542415.1 uncultured Bacteroidia bacterium
GCTTCGACGTTCGGAGACGTCGAAGAGCGGTGTTCTGGAGGGCGCTCCCAGCCAGCGCCAATTCCGGAAATCCGGACAAGCCCACGGGTAATCCGGCCCCGGTCAAAGCTTTCCAGCGCCCTCTTTTTTAGGTTCTTTGACAAAAACGGCGGAAAACTCATCCGGGAACCTTCATAAGGGTTTCAGCACCCTTATGAAGGTTAGCAACCGCCGAAATTGTCAGAGAACCTTTTTTCTAGCCTCGCATACGCCGCGGGTTTGCACAGCGTTTTTCTCTTATCCCCTTCTTCCGGGAGATGCCGCTGGGCTTTTCTCTTCAAAAAAAGCCCTTGCGGGTTCATGCTACCCCAATCCCCACTGCTATGCGACTGTTTGCTTTCCTCCTCGCCTGGCTCAGCCTCAGCTTGCTGCTCCCCGCTCAACCCGTCGACAGCCTCACCTTTACCGAGCAGATGCGGGCCCGCCAAGCCGCCATGCCCACCCCCCAGACCGAATTTCGGGCCGGGCACGCCACCCCCGCCAAGCAACTGCCAACGCGCAGCTCGCGCGAGCGCGGCTTTCAAGTCCAGCTGCCGCATCGCGGCCTGGTGCCCACCCCCACCGTCTATGACGGCAAGGTCTTCGTCAGCGGGGGATTCGGCTCCAAGCAGTTTTATGCCCTCGACGCCCAACGTGGCGATGCCCTTTGGGGCGTCGACCTTGACGACGACGGCCCCTCCGTCGCCGCCGTGCAAGACGATATCGTCGTCTTCAACACCGAAAGCTGCACCATCTTTGCCCTCAATGTCCAGACCGGCGAGCCCCTCTGGTCTTACTGGCTGGGCGACCCGCTCATGTCCGCCCCGGCCCTCGGCCACGGGCTGGTCTTCACCGCTTACCCGGCCTCCGGCGGTAGCGGCTACCAGCAGATGCAACAGCAACTGCAGCAAAATCAGCCCTCCACCACCACGGCAACCACCGGCCCTACTCAAGGCCGCCTGTCTCACGTACTCATCGCTTTTGACCTGCACAGCGGCGCGATCCGCTGGCAGCAGTGGATCGACGGGGACATCATGTCCGCGCCGGTGGTCGAAGGGGACGAGTTGCTGCTGACCACCTTTCCGGGCACTCTTTTCCGCTTCGATGCCCGCCGCGGCACCCTCCGCTATGCCGATGCGGCCCGGGCCACTTCGGCCCCCGTGCTGAGCCAGGGCAAACTCATGTTTAGCCAGCGGGCCGATGGCGCCGCCGGGGAGCCGGTGCGCGAGCAGCTGACCTTGATGGGGGCTAAAGGCCTTTCCCGGGGCATTTTTCAAAAAAACGCACCCTACCTTGATGCGGCGGTGCAAGACCAGTCCCAACTCAAGGCCGCAGCCGCGGCCTACGATGCGGGCAATGGCTTTGCCGCCGGGGCCCCGCAGCAGTCGGGTTGGCAGGCCGCCAGCCTGAACATTGGCCAGTCCAACGTTTCTTCACTGCAAAGTTTTCAAGGCTCGCGGATCCTGCTGTATGGTGGCCTGAGCTTTAGCAGCATGGGCGACACCCTGGTTTGCACCGACACCAGCAAGCATCAAGTTCGTTGGCAGAAAGCCTTACCGGGCGACTTGCGACAGGCCGGAGGCTTTCTGGCCAGCCCTCCCCTGGCCGTAAAGGGCAAGCTCGTGTTGGCGACCCTGGCTGGAGAAATTTGGGTACTCGATGCCCAGACCGGCAAGGAATTGCAACGCTATGAAGTCGGGCGGGCTCTGCGGCAGCAGCCGGTCGTTGACCAGGGGCGCATTTTCCTGACCACCACCCAGGGCGAACTCATCTGTATTGACACCGGCGACCCCGACCTCACTGGTTGGCCTACCTGGGGCGGCAACATGGCCCGCACCAACCGGGCGCAGGAATAAAAAAGCGCCTCCGTCAAATTTGACGGAGGCGCTTTTTTCTGAGGCAGCCAACAAAGCTGACCAGAAGAGGCTGGATACGGGAAACAATCTCAATATTTCACCCTCTCAATCTCTAACAGTCTATTTTGCCACAAAGGTCCAGGCTTTGGTGCCTTGCTTGCGCATGTTTTCCTTGAAGCGTGTGGCCTGGGCCTGGTCATTGGTTTGGAAAACCGATACCCGGAAATACTCAGAATCCGTCTGCTCAGGAAACAAGATAAAGGGATCCAATCCTTGGCTGCGGGCTTGCTGCGCATAGGCGTCTGCTTCGACAAAATCCTTGTAGCTGGCCCCAATGATGTAGTAGGTCTGGTTTACCGTCGCCTTGCTGCTGCCACCGAGGCGGGCATTCTCCAGTCCAGAAATCGTACCCGGCTCTTCGGTATAAATCCAACCCTTTTTGTAGCCCTTGCGGTTGAGCATCTTGGCATAGGCGTCTATTTCGCGCCGGTTGGTGGCCTCATAGACGGAGATACGGTACTGCCCAGGGGCATCGGGCGGAATGACGAGGTAAGGCTGAAAGCCATCACCAGCGTATTTTTGGAGGGCGGCATTGGCCTGCTGCTGCGACTTAAAGCTGTCGATGATCAGGTGAAACCGCGACTCGCCGGTGCGGATGTTGGTGCCTTGGCTGGGCAGGGGCAACTCAGGGGTGGATTCAGAGGCGGCCATGCTGCCGGTGCTTCCCCCCCGGGAGACACTGGCCGGGTCGAGCTGGCGAGTGGGGTACATTTCCAAAATCCAGCCATTGGGCTTGCCCTGCTTTTTCAGGTTCTGCTGGTAAATGGTCACTTCTTGACGGTTGCCAGATTGATACAGGGAAATGCGATAGTTATTCTCGTTGCCAGAAGGCGGTAACAATACCGGATTCAAGTTATTGTTCTGCATGGCAGAGACCGCCCTCTGGGCAGAGGCCAGGTCCGAATAGCTGCCACCGATCAAGTAATAGTACCCTTGGGCCTGAGCCGAGGAAAAAAATCCGGTCATGAGCAGGGTCAGAAGTCCCAGGGTCATCAGCCCATAAAAATGGGACAGGCGGGGGAGGGAGGGTCGTTGATTTTGCATGGTACGAAGAATAACTTATGAGAAAAGGAAAAGCGGAACTACCGCTTCAAGGCGCGGGTAGTCTACCATAATCCTTGGCTTCAGGATCCGCTGAAGCAGGCGGGAGGCGGGAGGAATTTTTCCGACCTAAAAAGAAAATTGGGTAAATAATATTTTAGATCAAAATTTTCCAGTTCCCGCCACCCTTCTCTTTTTTCGTAATTCCAGGAGGCCGAGTTGGGCAAAAACGCAAATTCTACGGAAAATGGCAGGTTTCCCCGCCGTCCGGAGTTACTGTCGCTGCCATTCCTCGTAGACCCAGCCCGAAGGGCGACCCTGGGCTTTGAGCTGTTCGGCGTAGGCTTCGACCCGGCTGCGGTCGCGATTGCGAAAAATGGACACCCGATGGGCTTGGGAAGATCCTTGGGCCGGAAACAAAATGATGGGGTCAAAACCCGCGGTTTTCATCTGCCCGGAAAAACGCTGGGCCGCGCGCTGGCTGGAAAAACTCCCCGCAATCAGGTGATAGTTGACTGTGGCGGGCAAAACCCGGGCATTGGAGGCTTCGGGAGCAGGGGTGTCGCTGACCGCAATTCTTTCCGCGGGCTCATCGCCTCCACGCGAAACGTCCTCAGGCATGCCGCGGGTACGCCCCAAAGTACGCATGTTAGCCCCTTCAGCCAACAGCTCCGGTAGCGCAGGCTCTTCTCCGGCGACCGTCGCTGGGGCGGGCTCAGCAGGTTGGGGGGTAGGGGACGGGCTGGCTTCTGCCAGCGGCTCCGCTTCTGGAGCAGGAGAGGACGTGGCCGCGAAGGTTTCTTCCTCAGGAGCCACCATGGCGTTGGCGGGACGGACATACAACCCTTCGGCCAGGCTGGAGCGAGGTTTGACCAAGGGGCTTTGGTTCAGGATGAGGGTGCCTAAGGCAAAGAGCAAAACGACCAGCAAAAAGGAGCGCCAATACCCTGAGCGGAGCTGCATTTGAGGCCACCTACGGGCTGCGGGCAAAGCTTCGCGGGCGGGGGGGGGCCGTAGCCACCGGCACCGGACCCAAGCCATAGAGTTCT
>CAZIVQ010000525.1:0-4004 GCA_964542415.1 uncultured Bacteroidia bacterium
AAGACTCCTTTTCGGGTACTGCTCCCTCTGAGGATGAATATGGAAAGAGAATGGGAGCCAATTTTTTATCCTTTGCTACCAATAAGCAGGTTTTTTCCTAAAAGAGGCCTTATTTGAACACCCCTATTCCTCTACCCGCATCAGCTTCAGTAGCAAAGGCTTCGCTGGGAAGGCGGTGATAGGGGCATAGCAAAGGCTAACTTAACGCACTCCCTATACATCGCCCTCAGTGCCTGCCAAGCTTTTCCCGAGCTGCCTACCAGCCACCTCCGCACGATCAAGGCTGGCAGCTCAGTCAAACTGAAGGGGAAATGCGCAGGGGAGCGGGCAGGCTTTGGGGCAGTACAGTCGTCTCTACTTTTCAGCGGCGCCTACGGCTTCGCCCTTTTTCCAAAATACCTTTCCTATCCGTGCGATATGGTCGAGCAGATCGGGGTTGGCGATGTGATGATGCAGGGAGAGGTCGATTTTGTAGGGGAGCAGCAAGTCGTCGAGCTCCGTGTCGATTTTGAATTGGGTGGCGAGGTCCAGGTCGGGTCCCAAGAGGACCAGGTCAATGTCGGAGCCGTTGCGGTAGGCGCCTCTAGCGCGGGAGCCGTACAGAATGGCCTGCTCTACCTGTGGATGGAGAACAAATACGCTTCGAATGGCTTGGATGGTATGTTCCTTCAGTCCGTAAGGCATCAGGGTTTTAACTATTGCGTTGTAGGGCTTCCATTTTGGTTCTAAAGCTCGAAATAGCTCTATGGCTGCACCCATCCTATTTCTGGTTTACTCATCGTTTTCTTCAAGGTTGGAATAACTTATTCTTTGCCAAAGCCCCCCGATATGAATGGAAAATACAAACTGCTGAGCACTTTTGTAGGACATACGGTAAAAATAAGCTCCCTTCAACCATGCATTTTTTTACTTTATGGCGCTAGTAGGAGGAATTCAAGCTGGATCCAGGGCTTATTCTCACTTTTTCCTCCACTGAAAGAGGCTGCATGTCTTACGCAATGCCAACAGGGGCAACGCAGCCTTTATGCTATTCAACGAATAGCGAAACCAACCAGGGAGTAAAAGTCCAAAAGCATCTCCTTTTCTCTACCAATCCCCTTTTCCCATGCTACCTAAGCCATTCCTCCTCCTGCTCGCCTTCTGCGCCTTAGCCCTCCCCACCTTCGCCCAAACCCACTCCCTCAACGGTCCCTGGCACTTCCGTACCGACCGCTACCATCAGGGAGAAAAGGAAGCCTGGTACGCGCCGGAAACCTCGACCGCCAGTTGGGACCAGCTGCCCGTACCCGGCAACTGGGACCTGGAAAACGAGTACGCCGACTACGCGGGCACGGCCTGGTACCGGCGCCGCTTCGATGCCCCGGCAGATTGGCAAGGGCAGCGGGTGCGGCTGTACTTCGAATCGGTCTACAACGAGGCCAAGGTCTGGCTCAACGGCAAACTGGTCACGCAGCATGAGCTCGGCTTTCTGCCCTTTTGGGTGGATGTGCAGGCCGAGCTGAACTACGGGGGCGAAAATGTCATCGCCGTACAGGTCGACAATGTTTTTAAGCGGGGGGCCATCTGGAACTGGGGTGGCATCCGACGGCCGGCTTGGCTGGAGGTGACCCCTATGGCCCGGCTGGAGCGGCAGCAGATCACCGCCGTGCCGGATTTGGAGAAAGGTACGGCCGAGGTTTCCGTGGCGGTCTTTGCCAGCCATGCTGCCACGACCAAGCGAGACCTCAGCTACCGCCTGACGGTCAGCCGGGAGGGGATGACGGTTTTTGAGACGAAAAATGCCCAGCCGTTGCGCTTGCCCGCCGGGGGTGAGGTTTCGGCTCGCTTCGAATTCAGCCTGAAAAAGAAAGACGTCGCCCTCTGGCACGTCAATTTCCCCAACCTCTACACCTGCCAAGTGGAATTACTGGACGGAGAAGAGGTGATCCACACGCTCGAAGACCGCTTTGGCATTCGCAAGCTGGAAGTCGATGGCTACGAACTGAAGCTGAATGGCGAGCCCATCCGCCCGGTGGGTTTCAACCTCGTGCCCGAGGACCGGGTGACGGGCAACACCCTGCCGCTCTGGCGCATCAAGGAGGACGTGGATATGATGAAATCGCTGGGGGTGAACATGGCCCGGCTGAGTCATCTGCCCCTGCCCAAAGATTTCCTCGACTACCTGGACGAAAGCGGCATCATGGTCTTTGAGGAGGTGTCGCTATGGGGCAAAGACGCCATGGTGGACCCCGACCATCCCACGCCCAAGGCCTGGTTGGAGCGCATGATCGCCTGGAAGTACAACCACCCCAGCGTCATCGGCTGGAGCGTGGGCAATGAGATCGGCTACCTGGACGCCAATCCCAAAGTGATGGCATACGTGGCCGAGGCCACCGCCCGGGCCAAGCGGCTGGATCCGCAACGCCTGGTGGTGAACGTGAGCTTTTCTGCCCAGTCCCAGGAAAGGGATCCCGTCGAATTTTCTGACCTTATCCTCTACAACCGCTATAGTAACTGGGGCCAGGACGCCGAGAAAGTCAACCAACTGCACCCTGGTAAGCCCATTTTCATGGCCGAGTTTGGCAAAGCGCTCAACAGCGAGGACCCCAACGCTGCCCAGGTCGACATCGCCGGCATGATGCAGGCCATGCGCGGCCGCCCCTATTTGATCGGCGCTTCGCTCTGGACCTTCAATGACTACCGCAGCTTTTGGCAATCGACCCCCACGTGGAGCACGCCCCCTTCGCAAAACCGCGCTTGGGGAATCGTGAACACTTTTCGGCAGAAAAAGCGGCCGTTCTATGCTTTTAAGCGGGAATTCGCCCCGGTACAGGGCTTTGGGGTGGTGATGCGAGGCGAAAACCAGGCCCGGGTACAGCTCAGCCCCCGCGACCGCTTTGACATTCCGGCCTACCCGCTGCGGGAGTACCGGCTGGCTTGGGCGGGGTTTGGAGCGAATGACAGCGCCCTGGAAGGTGGCTGGTTTGAGTTGCCGGAGCTGCTGCCGGGGGGCGAGGGTTGGTCGGGTGATTTTGTTTGGGAGAATGAAGGCCTGACCAAACTGGAGGTTCACCTGCTGGACCCGCAGGGCTACTCGGTGCGGGACACGACGCTGCATTTCAAAGCCCCGGTTTCACCCAAGATCAAGGCTGTACACACCGCCGACAAGCGGGCCCGGGTGGTGTTCGAGCCGGTAGCGAATGCCCGCGACTACCTGCTGCGCTACGGCCAGCCGGGCGAGCCCGCCCAATTTTCCCCTCCCACGATAAATGACTTCATCGAGGTGGAAGGACTTGAAGGCTTCACCGGCTACGAATGTGCCCTCATCGCCCGCAACGAGGCGGGAGAAAGCGCCCCCTCCGCCCCGGTCACCGCCCGCACCGACGAGGACGAGTTGCCACCGGTCATCTGGGCCACCGTCCCGGCCGACAGCGCCCTCTTCATCGGCTACACGGTGGGCCGCACCGATTACCTCTACGAACTGGCCTACGGCTTTGCCCCCGGCGCATACGTCGACACCCTGGCCCTGCGCAACGTAGGCGTGCTCAAGCTACCGCGGTTGCCCAATGGTGAGCCGGTCTACTTCCGCTTGCGGCGGCGCATGCAATGGGGCTTCGCCAGCGAGTGGACCGATGAACGGCGGGGGGTGCCGGGAGAGGTAGTCAGGGAACATCCGCGGATCCGGGCTCAAGTGCAGCAAGACGATGAGCTGCTCCTGTGGTATGCGCCCGTACCTCAGGCTACTGGCTACACCTTGCGGCTGGAGGCCAATGATGAAAGGCGAGCCCTTGAAGTAACCCATCCGCAGGCGGGCTTTTTTCGCATCAAATGGCCGGAAGCATCACCGGTTGCGGGGCAATTGCAGCTAGTTCCGCAAAGGAGGGAATAAGCTCGAAAACCCGGATTGGGGCGTGAGGGTAGCCGTGCCATCAGCCTGACTGTAGCCCCTTTTTTCGTATCTTCACCCCATCCATGCAAAAGGAATTCAACATCACCGGTACCTGCCTGCCTCATCTGCATTACAT
>CAZIVQ010000526.1:0-3994 GCA_964542415.1 uncultured Bacteroidia bacterium
ACACCCGGCCGGCATCTCTTTTGGCACTTGCGCGCTTTTGGCATGGGGCTGTCAGTAGATGTATTTTCTGACACCTACGCCAATGGGTTGCACGCTTTTTCGGCCTTGCTGGCGGTGTCGCTGCGGCGGCGGCTCCTGGGGGTGATCACTTCTTCCAACTTTCGCAACCCCGGAGAGGTAACCCTGGAAAAGCAATCTGCGCTTTGGTATGCGAGCTATTTGTTGCCCCTGATCTTCGTTCATCACCTGGCTTATTTCTTGCTGGAGGCCTTTACTTTCGCCCATTTTTTACACACGCTGTCCAATGTGCTCCTCAGTACAGGATACAGCTTTGTGCTTTGCTTTTTGCTGACCTTTATTTTTTACCGGCGCTAAGTAAGGCGCAAAGAATAACTTCCCTTTTTGGGGTCACGCAAAGACGCAAAGGCGCGAAGTAGAATGCTGATAAACAGGTGTTTGCGATCGTTTGCCTAATATGAAAAGGAGTAAGTTATTTTTCGACTATTACTAAGGAATAAGCAGGGCGTAAAGGCAGGAAAATCTGACAAGTAAGCCGCTGAAAGTCAGGGTTTTTGTATATTTGCTATGCTGAGCTAACAAACCAGAGCACCTGTGGACAACTTACGAAGTAGAGGGTACGTCATCATTGCCTTCATTGGCCTGGTATTCCTGATTTTCATCGGGCGTCTGTTTTCGGTACAGGTGCTCAGTGAAGAATATGCCCGGCGGGCTGAGCGCTATGTGATCAAGACCAAATCTATCGTACCTCCTCGCGGCAACATCTACGACCGCAACCTCAAGGTCTATGTGAGCAACGAGCCGATGTTCAACATGTATATCACCCCCCGGGAGCTGAAAATTCCGGATATGGGGGTGTTGCGAGATGCTTTAGGAATGACCCAGGGGCAGATTGATTCGTCCATTGCCCGGGCTCGGGCATACTCCATGCATAAGGAGTCGATATTTGCCCGCTACATCGACCCCGAAACCTACGGTCGTCTTCAAGAACAGTTGTGGAACTTCAGCGGCATTTCATTTTCTACCAGCACCAAGCGCTACTACAAATACCCGGTGGGAGCCAATGTGCTGGGATACATCAGCGAGGTAAATGCCCGGGAGGTCGAGGCTTCGGAGGGGACTTATCTCAGCGGAGACCTGATCGGCAAGGCCGGGATCGAGCGCAGCCATGATTCTACCCTGCGGGGACGGCAGGGTAAGCTCAAGGTCCTCAAGGACGTCCATAACCGGGAGGTGGGCAAATATGCCCACGGAGAATTTGACCTGCCGCCCGTACGGGGGCAAGACATGCTGATCAGCCTGGATGCAGAACTCCAAGCTTTTGGGGAGCATTTGATGCAACATAAAAAGGGCTCTATCGTCGCCATCGAACCTAGCACCGGGCAAGTGCTGGCGTTTGTCAGTGCGCCCGCCTACGATCCCAACATGCTCACCGGCAGGGACCTGGCCAAAAACTGGGAGGAGCTGAAGAATGATTCGCTCCACCCTCTGTACAACCGCCCGCTTATGGCGCGCTACCCGCCCGGGTCGATCTTTAAGGTCGCTATGGCCCTCGCGGCGCTCAATGAATCGGTCATTACCCCCGAAACCTACTATCGCTGTGGCGGCGGCTTTTCCCGTAACCGGGGCAAGCCAGGCTGTCGCTTTCATCCCCATCCGCTGCAACTGGGGGGAGCCATCAAGTACTCCTGCAATTCTTACTTCGCGGCCACTTACATGGATTTCCTCCATCATCCGCAATACGACAGCATTTACCAATCTTACAACCGCTGGTATGACTACATGCAGCAACTAGGGGTAGGTCGGACCCTGGACCTCGACATCCCTTACGAAGTGGCGGGCTTGTTGCCTACGGCTAGCCGCTACGACCGCTGGTACGGCCACGGCCGCTGGCAGGCGACCACCATCATCAGCAATGCCATCGGACAGGGCGAAATCTTGATGACGCCCTTGCAGATGGCCAACATGGCAGCCATCATCGCCAACCGGGGCAAATACCTGCCGCCTCATTTTGTGGTGGCCACCCGAAACCAAGAGGCCGGCAGCAACGGGATCGCGCCTTGGATGCGCATGCACTACGACACCGTCTTTACCAGCATCCGCCGCGAGCACTTCGAGACCGTGGCCGAAGCCATGGAGCAAGTGGTGGCCACCGGGACGGCCCGGCGGGCGTTTATTCCGGGTCTGGACGTCTGCGGCAAAACCGGAACGGTGGAAAACCCCCATGGCAACGACCACGCGGTGTTTATCGCCTTTGCCCCTAAAAAGAATCCCCAGATCGCCATCGCAGTGGTGATGGAAAATGTGAGCTACGGTGGGGGAGGTACCTGGGCGGCCCCTACGGCGGCCCTCATGATTGAAAAATACCTGCGCCAGGAGATCAAAGACAAGCAGTTTGAATACCAGCGGGTGTTAAATGCCAATTTTCTTGAAAACTGAGTCTGGCTCATTCGCTCCACGCAAATTTATCACCCGTGAACCGTAAAAGCTTCGACATAGACCTGATCACCTTGTTGCTTTACCTGGCCCTGATGGCTTGGGGGTGGATGACGATTTATGCCAACACATCGGTGGGCGGGCACCCATCGCCCCTGGACATGGGGGCGGCCCATGGCAAGCAGTTGCTTTGGATCGGGATTACCCTGGTAGTGGCCATGGTGATGCTGACCCTGGACCTGCGTTTTGTAGAAAAAATCAGCTACCTGGCTTATGGCGCAGGGATCGTATTGCTTATTCTGACTCTGTTTATCGGCAGGGAGATCAATGGGGCCCGTAGTTGGATTTTTATCGGAGGACAGCCTTTTCAGCCTTCGGAGTTTGCCAAACTGGCCACGGCCTTGGCCTTGGCGCGCTATTGGTCGCGCACCCAGGGTCCCCTCGGTATGTCTCGCCTGCTGGTAGCGGCAGGGATGGTTCTCTTGCCGGCCCTGATTGTCATCTTGCAAAATGACACCGGCTCGGCCCTGGTCTTCGGGTGCTTTTTACTGGTATTCTTTCGCGAAGGCCTTTCTCCCATCGTGCCCATTCTGCTAATTTTGGTAGGGGCAACTGCCCTGGGGACCTTGGGCCTGGAAAACCAACCCCTGGTCATTGGAATATTGATTGGCCTGGCCGTGTTTTCTTATTTCCTTACCTTCCAAAGGAAATATGCCGTCAGGCTGCTGGTCTTTCACCTGCTGGGGCTGGCCTTTTTTATCGGGCTTTCCTTTAGCACCCAGTACATCGTCTCCAAACTACCGGACCACCAGCAGACCCGCATCATGGTCCTCTTCAATCCCAGCATCGACCCCCAAGGCTCGGGCTACAACGTGATCCAGTCCAAGATCGCCATCGGTTCCGGGGGCATTTCTGGCAAGGGCTACCTCGAAGGCAACTATACCAAGTACAAATTTGTCCCCAAGCAAGACACCGACTTCATCTACTGCACCATCGGCGAAGAATTTGGCTGGATCGGCTCGAGCCTGGTCCTGCTCTTGTTCTTTTTCCTGATTTGGCGCTTGCTCTTCCTGTCAGAAAATTCCAAAACCCGTTTTGCCCGGGTCTATGGTTACAGCGTGCTCTCCATTATCTTCTTTCACGTGCTGGTCAACGTGGGCATGACCATCGGGCTGGTGCCGGTCATTGGCATCCCGTTACCCTTCTTCAGCTACGGAGGCTCCTCCCTGCTGAGCTTTACGGTGCTCATCACCCTGATGATCAACCTCTACTCCTCCCGCATCCGGGTGTTGGGTACCAAGGCCTGAGCCCGGCCGGTAAAAAACGGCGGCAGGGTGTTGCCTCTGCAAACCTGCCAAGCAACGGTTAAAGGTAAATGCGCCAGCTGGGGGCTATCCGGTTAACCCTAGGCTGTTCCCCCTGCGGAGGGTTCCATACTGTAATTTTAAGACAGCTTTCCATACGTACGTCGCCTTCGGCGGGACTTACTTTCTTTGGCGGCAAAGAAAGTAAGCAAAGAAACCGTCGGAATTCTAGGCCA
>CAZIVQ010000527.1:0-3993 GCA_964542415.1 uncultured Bacteroidia bacterium
GCAATTGCCCTATCTTTGCGGGGGCCGTCGAGCCCACCTTTTTTACTTCAATCCTTCTTTCATTCGTGCGTCCGCTGTTAAAAATCAACCGCCTTACCCACCTTCAGGATGCTCGCTCCTGCGCCGCCGTGGGGTTTGATTACATAAGTTTCAGCCTGGAGCGAGGCGATCCCCACAAGCTATCTGCGGCAATGGTTTGGAACATTGTGCAATGGCTCTCCGGGCCCAAGGTAGTCCTCGACCTCAACCGGCAGAGCCTGGAGGAACTGGAGGCGGTGCGTCCCATGTTTAGCTGGGAGGCCGTGAGCCTGCCCGCTGCTGACTGGGACCGCTCGCTGGAGTTGGCAGGGCCAGTCATATTAAGAGCAGAAAGTAACCTGAACCAGGAAGAGCTGGCTTGGCTAAAGGAGCAAGCTGGTGCCGATGCTTTGCAATTCGAATTGGCGGTAGAAACGGGGGCTCAAGCCCAGGCCTATGCGCCGGTAGTTTCAGAGCTGTGGTTGCATTTTTCCCAGACCGAAGCCCTGGAAGCCTATGTAAAGGCTGGGGGGCTTGCCCCGCTAGGCTTTGTTTTTGGAGAAGAATTGCGGGATCCCGAAGAGCCCGAGTTTCTCGACTACACCCGGCTCGACGATTTGCTGATCTTGCTGGAAGAAGCCTACCCGGACGAGGCCAGCTACTCCAGCCCTCACGACTAATTTCCTTTCTGCCTGCGATGCAGGCCTGACGGTCAGCGAACCGCCATTTTTCCCACCCACATGGACAAGCAGCCCTTTCGTCACGCATTGGAGCGCAGCCTCTACGGCAGCCTGCTGGGGGTGCTCTATGCCTGGGTAAACCTGGAATGGAAAGGGTCTCTGGTCCTTACCTGTGCGACCATTGGCCTGCTCATCGGTTTCTTTACCTACCAGCTCGACCACCTGCTTTTCCTCACCCGGCTACGACGACGGCGTTTTGCCGTGGTGCTGCTGGTGCGCACCCTCGCCTACTTGTTGGTCATCACCCTTTCGGTGCTGTTGGTAACGGGTGCCTACACCGCCCTGGACAACCGTATGAGCTTGCAGGCGGTGATGGCGTCCCAATTGCTCCAAGGCTGGATCAGTAGTGGCGGCTTTACCTACATCGTGGTCTACAGCCTGGTGGTTCTGCTGGTGTTCCAATTCATCACCTTGGTCTCCCGCTTGCTCGGTCCCAATGTTCTGATCAATTACCTGATCGGGCGTTACCATGTCCCCAAGGAGGAAGAGCGCATTTTCATGTTTATGGACATCCGCTCCTCCACCACCATTGCCGAGCGGCTGGGCCACGTCATGTGGCACCAGTTTTTGAACGACTACTTCTTCGACATCGCCAAACCGGTGCGGCGCTCGCGGGGAGAAATTTACCAATATGTCGGGGATGAAGTCGTCATCAGCTGGCCCAAGAAAACGGGCCTGCGCCACCTCAACTGCATCCGCTGCTTTTTTTGGATTTGGGACCTGATGCAGGCCCGGCGAGAATGGTACCTCAAGAAGTACGGCTATGAGCCCATTTTCAAAGCCGGCTATCACGTGGGCAAAGTCATCATGGGCGAAATCGGCGACTACAAGCGCGACATCGTCTTCCATGGCGACACCGTCAATACTGCTTCGCGCATCCAGGTAGAATGCAACCGCTTCAACCGGCGGCTCCTACTTTCAGATATCCTGCTCAAGCAGCTCGACCTCAAGGACGAGTACGTAGCCGAGTACATCACCAAGATCCGGCTGCGGGGCAAGGAGAATGACCTGGACCTCTACAGCCTCGACCCGGTCGACGCCCACCCCAACCTGGTGCCTACCGGCTCGATAGACACGATTCGGGCCGCTCGAGAGCGCCGCGCCTTGCGCCGGGAAACCGATTAGCGAAAGCCGACCCGGCCTTGGGAGCCGCTTTCGAGCAGGCTGTCATTGCCGGGGGCAAATTCTTCGACATCTGCCAACAGCAATTGCTGGAGCATACTGGCCTGGCGCTGGGAGGCTTCGAGGCTGGCTAGGCGCAGGTGCTGGTTCTTGATGGACTTCTCTACCACCTTACGGACCGCCCGGGCATTGCCAAAGAATTTGTTCTTGTAACGGTGGAGGTGATGAAAATAAGCAAGCAGGTGGGCCTCAGCCGCAGGATCGGGCTCGATTTCTTCTTGCTTCAAAATGAGGTGGGCAATGTGAAGCAGTTGCTCAGGCGAATAGTCGTGAAACTCCAGGCGGCGGTCAAAGCGGGAGCGCAGCCCAGGGTTGGATTCGAGGAACCCCCGCATGTTATCCGGATAGCCGGCCGCGATCACCACCACTTCCCCCCGGAGGTCCTCCATGCGCTTGAGCAGCGTCTCTACCGCTTCTTTGCCAAAGGCATCCTGAGGCCCCTGAATGAGGCTGTAGGCTTCGTCAATAAACAGCACGCCCCCTTTTGCCTGGTCGATCAGCTCTGCGGTTTTAATCGCGGTCTGCCCCACAAAGGCAGCTACCAGCGCTTGCCGGTCGCACTCGACCACGTTTCCCCGTTCCAATAGGCCCAGGGCTTTGTAGATCTTGCCGATGATGCGGGCCACGGTGGTTTTGCCGGTGCCGGGGTTGCCGGTGAAGACGGTGTGCAACGAGAAGCGATGCAGCACATCCTTGCCGATTTCCTTGTAAAAGCGTACCAGCCGCACCATTTCGTGGACCTCGGTTTTGACGTTTTCCAGCCCGATGAGGCGGTCGAGTTCGTCCAGGGCCTCGTGCAGCAGGTTTTCATCCACGGGAATGCGGATGGTCTTACGGCGATGTGGTTCAAAGATTTCCTCTACATCCGGAAGGTTGATGATGGAAAGGGCTTCTCTGGAGAGGTTTTCGAAGTTGTCGTCGCGCATAATGCGCAGGCCAAGGTTCATTTTGGCTTCATTGATGACCGAGAGCACGTAGCGGGCGTTGCCGAAGGTATGGTCGCGGTTGCGAAAGGCCTCGATCCACTTCTTGGCCAGGTAGGCTTCGGCCTCATTCGTGAGGCTTACCCCGAGCTTTTCGGCTCCGTGGCGGGCGATGTGTTCCATCTCCTCCGGCAGGTAGTCGGGAAAATCAAAACGCATGGTGAAGCGTGATTTGAGCCCTGGGTTGGAGTGGAGAAAAAACTCCATCTCCTTGGGATAACCAGCCACGATGATGGCGAGGTCGCCCTTGCCTGAGGACATTTCCTTGACCAGCATCTCGATCACCTCGCGGCCATAATCTTTGGTGTCGTCCTTCCCGCGGGCCAGGGCATAAGCTTCGTCGATGAAGAGGATGCCGCCCCGCGCTTTTTCGATGGCGGCCCGCACTTTGGGGGCGGTTTGGCCGATGTACTCGCCGATGATGTCGGCCCGGTCGACTTCGTGAAGATGGCCCCGGCTCAGCAACCCGAGCTTTTTGTAAATTTTGCCCAGCATCCGGGCCACTGTGGTCTTGCCGGTACCGGGATTGCCCGCGAAGACTACATTGAGGTTGAAGCTCTCCTTTTCGTCGAAGCCTTTTTCTTTCCGCAGCTTCAGGAAGCTCAGGTACTGCGAATATTCCCGGATCCGGGCCTTGATGCTTTCCAAACCGATGAGGCCATCGAGCTCGGTGAGGACTTCTTCCAGGGTGAGGGAGTCGAGGTCGTTGGGAGCTGGGGTGCTGGGAAGGGTAGCGCCGTTTTCATCGGGGCGCAGGAGGGTATTCTCCCCTTTGACAAACTGCTCACCGACATGAAAGGGGACCACGCCCACGAGGGTATCCATGAAGACAATTTCCACGGTGTAGTTGTCTGCGAACCAAGTGCCTTTGTGGTCAGAACCCCAGCCCGAGGTGATGGAGAAGCTGTTGGCGTTGCCGGGGATGTCTTTGATCTCTACTGTGCGGCCTTTGAGCTGGCGGGCATCGTTGTAAAAATTGAAGACGACTTCGGCTTTCCAGTCCCGGTCTAGCTTGTTGATGGCTTTGAGTTCGATCCAGACAAAGCGGGTGTCGTGGGCTTTGAATTCGG
>CAZIVQ010000528.1:0-3990 GCA_964542415.1 uncultured Bacteroidia bacterium
GCTTCCTGACTGGAGGTGCGCTCCAGGCTGGGGTTAAACCGACGGCGGCGCTTGTGGCGCAGCGACTGAGCCTTGTTAGGCTGGTCGATGGATACCGCCTTGGCCTCCGTACCTGCCAACTTAGGAGAAATAACCTGAGATTTAGACGAACTTGTATGCAAGGTATGCTTCCGGTTGCGGAGCAGGTGCTGGTTGTGGGCATGGGTTTGGGCAGATAAGAGCGGGAGCATGCACCAAATCCAGCATCCCAGCAGCAAGCCTTTTATTAGTAAATGCTTAAACATGGGACGAGGGGGTTGAGGGTTAGGTTTATTCTGACTAACTAACATATCCTATTATTCTGTTTTCTCCACGGCAATGTTTCCGAAATTGTGTCATGGGAGAATGTTTGGCTAATTTTCCTGCATGAACAGGCTATGTTTGCCAACTTTTATCTTCATTTGGGCCATAATCGGGGCCTGCCAACCCGCGCAGAAGCCGCAGGATACGACCTCAGCGGCTCCTGTGGTTACCTTTGCCCGTGACATTGCGCCCTTGGTCCACGCCAACTGTACCCCCTGCCACCGGCCAGGTAGCGCCGGGCCATTCTCCCTGATCAGCTACCAGGACGTGGCCAAGCGGGCCCGCATGATCCAGCGGGTGACGTCGAGCCGGTACATGCCCCCCTGGCCTGCCGACCCTTCTTACCGGCATTTTGTGGGGGAAAAGTACCTCAGCGAGGCGCAGATCCAGCTCATCCGGGACTGGGTAGCCGCCGGAGCCCCCCTCGGAGATCCCGAGCTGCTGCCGCCTCCCCCCTCCTACCCTACCGGATCCGTCCTGGGCGAGCCCGACCTGGTGCTGGAGATGGACTCAGCTTTCCATATCGAAGGAAAAAACCGCGATCGCTTTCTATTTGCCAAAATTCCTTACGCGCTCCCCCGCGATACTTTCATCCGGGCCATCGAATTCGTCCCGGGAAATACCAAGGTCGTTCACCATGTCAACGCCCACCTGATCAGCTATGCTCCGGGGGCCAAGCAGAATGTGTTTGAAGGGGCCCGGGTGGTCGACCGCGAGCAAGTGCCCGTGCAACAGGCCTATCCGCAGCTGGGGCTGCTCAACGACGACGGCACCTATCCCGCCCTCACCCCCCTGGTGTGCAATTACCTGCCTGGGGTGGAGCCTGCCGTCTACCCCGAAGGCGTGGGGGGCTACCAGCTGGCTGCCCAAGGGGCCATTCTCCTCAATGACCTCCACTATGGCCCCTCGCCGGTGGATACCTTTGACCGCTCCCGTTTCAACCTCTTTTTTGCCCCTGCCGCCCCCAAACGGCCCACCCTGGAGATCCAATTGGGGACCCTGGGCATCTCGGACATCGTGCCTCCGCTGATCATCCCCCCCGATACGGTCATGACTTTCCGCACCCGGGCCCTGATTCAGCAAGACATTTCCCTGCTCACCATCAACCCCCACATGCACCTGCTGGGCAAAACCTTCCTGGCCTATGCCCTGCCGCCCTCCGGAGACACCATCCCGCTCATTCGCATCCCCGAATGGGACTTTCGCTGGCAGTATTTCTACACCTTCGAGCACATGCTTCACCTGCCCAAAGGCACCCGCATCGAAGTAGAAGCCACCTTTGACAACACCCGCGATAATCCCTTCAACCCCTTCGACCCGCCCCAAACGGTGGCCGGACGAGACGGCTCCATGCGCACCACCGATGAGATGCTGCAATTCATCATGACCTACCTGCCTTACCAAAAGGGGGATGAGGAAATCCGGCTGGGAGAGATGAGCGAGTAGAAAAAAGAGATGAGAGAAAAGAAATGAGAGAAGGAGCACTGCTCCGAGATGAGAGAAAAGAGATGAGAGAAAAGAGGTGAGGGAAAAGACGGGTAGGGGGGCGCTTTGCGGTGCGCCCTAATGAACAACCCTAGCGCGTCAGGCGCTGAATGAGGTCGGCATGGGCGGGAAACTGCCCCGCCAGCTTCTCCCCTGCTGCCAATTCGAAGTCCGCAAAATCGAACCCTGGAGCCACGGTGCAACCCACCAGGCAATAGCCTCCTGGCTCGTCTACTTCCGCCGCGAACCAATGGTTGGCGGGGATGTGGAGCTGAAAGCACTCGCCTGCTTCGAAGGCCGGGCCCATGCGATGGGACTGGAGCTGCCCGGCGGGAGAAAGAATGTGTACCGTCACCGCTTGGCCGGTGTAGAAATGCCAACCTTCGTCGCTTTGCAGGCGGTGAAAGGCAGAAAAGGCCTCATGCCGGAGCAGAAAGTAAATGCTGGTGCCAAAGGCGCGGCCGGAGGCATAGCGAGCTGGCAAGGCGTCCGCCGGGATAGATTCTCCTGCCCGGTACATTTCCCGGAAATACCCCCCTTCAGGGTGGGCCTGTAACGCCAGCTTTTCGATCCAATATTCAGCGTTTTTCATCGGTTTGGGTAAGATCAGGGAGGGAAAGGTGGGCGGGGGCCTCCTTTTCAGACGGCCAGAAAGCCAGCCAGCACATCCGCAGCCCAAAGCCCAGCAAAATCAAGCCGATCGAGCGGTAGACCCATCTCAGGGTCCGGGGATGAAGCAGACTTTTGATGCGGTGGGCAAAGGCCGCCTTGAGGGTGTCGGTAGCAAAAATGCCCAGCAGGGCCCCCGCCAAAAACCAGCTCAGCTCGGCTGCGCTGGCGTAAGCGTGGCTACCCCGGCCGATGAGGTAAATCCAGACCACAAACACGAAGGGATTCACGAAGTTGACCGTAAATCCCTTGAGAAAAAATTTGAGGTAGTCAGATGGCTTGAGCGCGATCTCGACGTAGGTTTTGGGGCGGGGTTTGAGCAAATAATAGCCTCCCATGCTGACCAGAATGAGGCCACCGGCCACCCCCAGCAAAAACTGATGCGCCGGATCGGAGAAGAAGGCTCCCAGGTCAAAGAGGTGGACCAGCAAGACCACCACCAAATCACTGAGGCAGATGCCGGCTGCCACCGCCAAGCCAGAGCGAAAACCGCATTGGAGGGCGCTTTGGATGAGGGTAAAAAATACCGGGCCGATAAACATCAGCAGGGCCAGGCCCACCGCTAAACCAGAAAGAAAAGGCATAAAGTACGTTCGAATGCCAGGCTGTCAGAGCCAGCCAACCACGAAGGCAATATACAGCTTTCCCCAGTGAATCGCAGGAAGAAAGCGGATTTGCGCCGTAAGCACTAGGCTCAGATGCGCACCAGAATCCGTCCTTGGGTTTGCCCCTGCAAGATCTGGTCGATGTAGGGGTCGAGCGCATCGAGGGAGACTTCGGTGGCGAGGCGCTCGGACTGGGCAGGGTGCCACTGCTCGGCCAGGCGGTTCCAGACCTCCTGCCGCACTTCCCGGCCAATGGTGGCAGAGTCGATGCCGAGGAGGTTGACCCCGTTGAGAATGAAAGGAAACACGGTGGTGGGCAATTTTGGCGAGCCGACCAGGCCACAGGCCGCCACGGAGCCTTCCCGGTCGCAGGCTTTGAGGAGGGTGGCGAGGGTCTCCCCGCCTACGGTGTCGATGGCCCCAGCCCATTGGGGGCGCAGCAAAGGACGACCGGTGGAATCATTGACATAAGCACGGTCTTCAACCCGGGCCGCACCGAGGGAGAGAAGAAACTCCTTGGCCCCAGCCGAACCGGTCGACGCTACGACCTCATACCCCGCCCGGGCCAGGATGCCCACCGCCAGGCTCCCCACCCCGCCACTGGCCCCGGTGACGACCACCTCTCCCATGCCCGGGCGCTGCCCAGCCCGCTCCATTTTGTAGAGGCTCAAGGCAGCGGTAAAGCCCGCCGTACCCAAAATCATGCTCTCCCGCAAGCTAAGCTTCGCCGGCAGAGCCACCACCCAATCTGCCGGCACCCGGATGTACTCCGCCAGGCCTCCGGGGAGGTTCATCCCCAGGTCATAACTGGTTACGATCACTTCATCGCCCGCTTGCCAAAGCGCCGTATCGCTGTGAACCACCACCCCCGCCGCATCGATGCCCGGGG
>CAZIVQ010000529.1:0-3988 GCA_964542415.1 uncultured Bacteroidia bacterium
ATCGTTTCACGTGACTGGAGTTCAGACGTGTGCTCTTCCGATCTAGCGAGGCGGGTCGATGTAGTAGTCAAGGAATTCGAGGACAAAATTTTCCCGGGCATCAGTGATGGGGAAATTTTCTTTAAAAACCTTGTAGAGTCCCTCCTCTTTGCGCTTGTCTTGCGGGGTATCGACTTGCATGAACTCCACGAAGGAGCGCAACTGGACTTCGAGGAAGTCTGGGTAGTCAATGACCTTTTTGATCTGGGAGAAACTAATGCGTTCGGAAGCTATCTTATGCGCCAATCCTGTATTTATTAAAGGTGAATGCCAGAGAATGAAGCCACGAAGAACGAAGCAGCACCGCAGTTTCCCTGCTATGTCAGGTTAAAACATGGGGAAATAGACTTGGTTTCGGGAACCAAGTCTATTCCTTATATCGGTAGAACTCGCGAGCAACCGAATTGGTTTACTTATTTCAGCTCTACTTCGGCGCCAGCCTCTTCGAGTTGCTGCTTGATGGATTCAGCATCCTCTTTGGAAACTTTCTCTTTCACAGCCACGGGAGCCGAGTCCACCATACCTTTGGCGTCCTTGAGGCCCGCGCCGGTGATCGCTTTTACGGCTTTTACCACATTGAGTTTAGCTCCACCCGGGCTCACCAGGATGACGTCGAACTCAGACTGCTCGGCTGGAGCGTCGCCACCTTCGGCGCCAGCGCCAGGAGCTACGGCTACCGCTGCGGCAGCAGCAGGCTCAATGCCGTATTCTTCTTTGAGGATGTCAGCCAACTCATTGACTTCTTTTACAGTGAGGTTGACCAACTGGTCCGCGAATGCTTTCAGATCTGCCATTGTCTTATACCGGTTAAAAAATACTAGTCAAAAAAAGAAAAGGTTGCGGGCATTTCGACACCAGAGAGGGTAAGGGTACGAAGGAAGCAAGCCCGCGGGAAAAGTTATTCCTCTCTTTCGGAAAGGGTCTTGAGGATTCCGGCCAATTTGCCACCACCCGATTTGAGGGCAGAAACAACATTCTTGGCAGGGCTCTGCAGCAAGCCAACGATTTCGCCAATGAGCTCCTCCTTGGACTTCATTTCCGCCAGCACTTTGAGCTGGTCATCACCTTTAAAGACCGCCGTATCGATCACGGCAGCTTTCAAGACGGGCTTTTTATGCTGCTTCTTAAACTTGGTGATGAGTTTAGCGGGCACGTTGGGCGTCTCACTATTAGCAAAAAAGACCGATGAAGGGCCTTTAAGGCTATCAAATACTTCTGAGAAGTCCTCGTCCAGGCTTTCCAATGCCTTGCGGATAAGGGTATTCTTGATCACCTGCAGCGGGATTTCGGCCTCGTAGCACATTCCACGGAGCTCGGTGACCTCGGCTACGGTCAGTCCACCCGTATCGGTGATATAGAAGTTGGGGTAAGTGCGAAACTTTTCCGCCAGCTCCTGTACAAACTGAATCTTATTTTCCTTGGTCATAACGATCTAAATTCCGGGAACAGTAGATTTGTCCAATTTCACACCAGGGCCCATCGTCGAAGTGAGGAAAATGGACCGAAAATATATCCCTTTGGCGGCAGAAGGCTTTAGCTTACTAAGGATTTGCAACAATTCGGTCACGTTTTCCTTGATTTGCTCTTCGGTAAAGGAGGCCTTACCAACCGCAGTATGCACGATGCCCGCTTTGTCGACGCGGAAGTCGATTTTACCCGCTTTTACTTCTTTGACCGCTTGAGCCACATCAGTAGTAACGGTTCCGCTTTTGGGGTTGGGCATCAAGCCCCGAGGTCCGAGGACCCGTCCCAAACGGCCAACTTTAGGCATCACATCGGGCGAACAGATGACGACGTCTACGTCGGTCCATCCCCCTTGGATTTGTTCGATATACTCATCCAGGCCAGCGTAGTCGGCGCCCGCTTCTAGCGCGGCTTCGACTTTGTCAGGGCCAGTGAGTACCAGTACACGTACCGACTTACCGGTACCGTGAGGCAGGGTCGCCACGCCGCGCACCATCTGATTGGCTTGGCGCGGGTCGACTCCCAGGCGTGCGTGTAGTTCTACCGACTCATCGAATTTGGCCACTGCGGTCTGTTTGATCAATTTGCAGGCTTCTTCGATGCCGTAGCTCTGGGCACGATCCATGAGGCTCATCGCCTTCTTCTGATTCTTGGTTTTCTTTGCCATGATTCAGCTTAGTTTTGCTCCCAAGGGGGCGTTCCATCTACAGTAAGTCCCATGCTACGGGCGGTTCCGGCGACCATACGCATGCCGGATTCGATCGAAAAACAGTTAAGGTCGGGCATTTTGGTTTCGGCGATTTCTTTCACCTGATCCCAAGATACCTTGCCTACCTTGAGGCGGTTTGGTTCTGCGGAGCCACTTTTCAGCTTGGCTGCTTCGAGGAGCAACACCGCTGCGGGCGGGGTCTTGATGATAAATTCGAAAGATTTATCAGAATACACGGTGATGACCACCGGGACTACCTGACCCTGCTTTTCTTGGGTAGCGGCATTGAACCGCTTGCAGAACTCCATGATGTTCACTCCTTTGGCACCAAGTGCCGGACCTACAGGCGGGGAGGGGTTAGCCTGCCCCCCTTTGATCTGGAGCTTTATATAGGTCTCTATTTTCTTAGCCATTAGCTTCGGTTATTGAACGTGACAGGAGCGTACGGTTCTGTTCGAGGCAGGCGGGAAGCAAAAGTCCGGGAGGGGAAGGAGAAGGTCCCGGATCATTCGACCTGGCAGCGAGAGAAGGTTCTAGTACTCTTTTTCTACCTGAAAATAGTTTAGCTCGATAGGCGTATTGCGGCCAAAGATCTTGACCACCACTTTGAGCTTTTTCTTGTCTTCGTACACCTCGTCGATGACACCGGTGAAGCCATTGAAAGGCCCGGCCATCACTTTTACAGGTTCTCCTTTGATAAAGGGTTCCTCTGGCATCTCCCCTTTCTCGTTCATCTCATCTACCTTGCCGAGGATTTTGTTGACTTCCGCAATTCGCAAAGGCACGGGATCACCCCCTTTGCGCTCTCCGAGAAAGCCAATTACGTTGGGTACGTCCTTGATCATAACAATGATTTCGGGCACAAGCTCACACTCCATCAAAATGTATCCGGGCAAAAAGCTCCGCTCGCGCAGGCGCTTCTTGCCGTTTCGCATTTCAAACACTTTCTCAGTAGGAATCAGCACCTGGCTAATCTGTTCGTCGAGATTGAGTCGCTCGATCTCGCTCTCGAGATACTGCACGACTTTCTTCTCTTTCCCACTGATCGACCGTATTACGTACCACTCTTTGGCCATCGAACCACTTTTCTTTCCTGGATGGGACAAAAGGAAATTGCCGGAGGGCAATGTTCCCGAGAAAGACTGGACAAGCTTAAAAGATAGAATACAAGAAGCCCATGCCCGACTGGAAGGCGAGGTCATACAGCCAAATGACGATGGCGATCAGCAGAGAAGCAATCAGCACCGTGACGGTACTGCTTTGCAAGTCTTCCATCGAAGGCCACTGCACCTTGTACAGCAACTCGTCAGAATATTCCTTGAAGATTGTTTTCAGGCGTTCCATCTCAGCAATCCTTAATGTTGGCACGGGTGGAAGGACTCGAACCCTCAGCCTACGGTTTTGGAGACCGTCGCTCTACCAGTTGAGCTACACCCGTAGCATGGCAGGCCATGCCGGTTGAAAAAAAGGCCATCGGGCACCCTCAAAAGAGCGCCCGATGACGTATCTACCTTAACTTATTCGACGATCTCAGTCACCTGACCGGCACCGATGGTGCGGCCGCCTTCACGGATAGCGAAGCGAAGCCCTTTTTCCATAGCGATAGGGTAGATCAACTCGACATTTACAGTCACATTGTCACCCGGCATAACCATGTCTACGCCGTCGCCGAGAGTTACTACGCCGGTCACGTCAGTAGTCCGGAAATAAAACTGCGGACGGTAGTTGGAGAAGAACGGCGTGTGACGGCCACCTTCGTCTTTGGAGAGGACATAT
>CAZIVQ010000530.1:0-3974 GCA_964542415.1 uncultured Bacteroidia bacterium
TGGGCGATCTTGAGGGCCCGATAGCCGTCTTCTACCGTGACCCGTATCGGCGCGCCTTGCTCGATCGAAGCGGCAAGTTCTTCCAGCTCCATCTTGATGGCGTTGACCTCCTTGACCTCCGGCTCTTCGAAGAGCAGGTAGCGGGTTTGGGTGCCGGATTTGAGTTCCAATTGCATGCCGCCCTTGTCGCTGAGGTCTTCTTCGGAGAGGCGGAAGATTTCGGATTTTTTCTTGAGAAAATCGACGGCTACGTAGGAATTCTTCTGGAACACCCGCAGACGACGCATGTTCTTGAGCGAGATGCGGCTGGCGGTAAGGTTGGCGACGCAGCCGTTTTCAAAAGCGATGCGGGCATTGGCGATGTCAGGGGTATTCGAGATGACCGCCACGCCGCTGGCGCGGATTTCCCGCACCGGCGAGTCAACCAGACTCAAGATCACGTCCAGGTCGTGGATCATGAGGTCGAGCACCACCGAGACATCGGTGCCGCGGGGGTTGTAGACCGCGAGGCGGTGCCCTTCGATAAACATGGGCTTGAGTTCCATGTCGGCTACCGAAAGAAAAGCCGGGTTGAAGCGCTCGACGTGGCCTACTTGCGCCCGCAGTTGGGGATGGGTCTTGAGGATTTTCCTCAGTTCGATCGCCTCATCCAGGGTATCGGTAAGGGGTTTTTCGATAAAAATATGCTTACCTGCTTCCAGGGCTTGCTTGGCACATTCGAAATGGGAAAGGGTGGGGGTGACGATGTCTACCACTTCTACCGCCTCTAACAAGGCGGCCATGCTGTCAAAGGCTTTGATTCCCAAAGTACGAGATACCTTTTCCCCCACTGCTGGATCGGCATCGTAAAAACCTGCCAAATGAAATGCGTCAATTTCTTTAAGCAGTTTGAGGTGGATCTTCCCTAAATGGCCTGCGCCTAAGACACCGATTTTGATCATAAAACTTTCTGCTGAGGATGAATAAACCCTGAAAGCAACCCAGTTGTTCCCCTTACCTTCAAAAGGCCTATTTGGGAACAAAGCAAAAATACAGGATTTTTCAGCACGGCAAAGACATTTTTCATTCTGACCGGCCCGGCGTCAGTGGCGGAGTAACGGGTCAAAATATGCCTGGGCGGGAACAGGCAAGTCTAGGGCGACCACATAGGGAAGCAGGTACACTTCAGCCGGGTCCAGCGGGGGGCCAGCCAGGCGCTGCTGCAAAAAATACCGGAATGAAGCCAAAGCCAATTTCTGCTCGTGTCCCTGCCGGGTATAGCGCGGCAAATGAATGCCCGCCAGCCCATGGATGAGAACCACGGGCAGAAAATACCCCAGCAGCGGCGTTTCCATCCGCTGATCGTGTAACCAAAGCAAGCCGATGGCTCCGGCAACCAGTCCGGCAAAAAGTTGCTTGTAGAGGCGCCGGGTGCTGAGCGGCCCCCAGTTGAAGCGAAGCGACGGCAGGACCGAGGCGATCCCCAGAAGCAAGGGATATCCCAGCAAGGCCGACAAGGAAGCCCCATGGTACCAGCTGGCAAGTAGGGCCAAGGGGACCAGGCTGAGCAAGGCCAGGAAGGCCACCCAGCGGAAGCGGGGAAACAACTGAGGTCGATAGCGACGGGTGAGCTGCTCGTGCAGCCGCAAGGCTAAGCGATCGACTTGGGGCCGGATTTCTTCTCCCAGCACCAAACCCGGATGTACCCCCCGATGATCCAACCAAACCTTCTGCGCTTCCGGACTCAAGTAAGGAACCAACCGAGGCATCGACGGGGAAAAACGAAAACTACGCTCGCCCCACACCACCCGATAGGCCCCGCTGACCACGGCTTCTAACGCCACCGCCAATACCCCCCGTACGTCTGATTTGCCCAGCCAAAGGTAGCGGGCCGCCGCCGGGCTCAGGCCCGCCGGTGGGGTTTCTACCGGCGGCGTGGGCCAGCGAAACGAACCATAATGACGCCAGGCCAGCCAGCCATAGACCAGCAGCAAGCCGAAACTCAGGCCAAGGGTCCACCCAAACAAAACCGTCATAGAAAAAGCAGATAGTGGTTTATCAACCAGTATCTGCTTTAACGCGGAAAATAGCAAAGGTTACAACCCGGAGCGCGCAGGCTACATCTGCGACTTCATGTTTTTCAGCTCTTGGTTGAGCAGCTCGCGGGCGCGAAACAGCTGCGCCTTGACCGTGCCGAGGGGAATTTGCAGCTCATTGGCGACCTCCTCGTAGGAGAGTTCGCGGAAGTAGCGTAGCTCCACCAGCACCCGGTATTTTTCGGGCAGGCGCTCGATGGCCATGTTCAGGTAGCGCTTGCGCTGCTTCTTGAGCATGGACTCATTGGGGTCGAGGTCTTCGTCCCTAACGTCGAAGCGCATGTTGGAGCCGTCGTCGCCTTCGACCGGCTGGTCGATGGAGACAGTCTGCACCCGCTTTTTGCGGATGAAGTCGATGCAGTTGTTTGTGGCGATGCGGAAAAGCCAGGTAGAGAAAGCGTACTTCGAATCAAACTTTTCGATGGAATTAAAAGCCTTGGCGAAAGCTTCTTGGGTAAGGTCTTCGGCATCATCCGCATTTTTGACCATTTTCAGAAGCATGTAATACACGGACTTCCGGTACTTCTTCAACAAAGTCTCGAAAGCATGACTCTCCCCTTTTTTGGCGGCAGCTACCAATGCGCGGTCTTCCTCAGTATTTTTGGAGACTTTGGGTTTTATATCCATGCGGGCTTTCTGATTAATCCTATGGGAACCACGAGAAAATTGTATAGAAAAAAGAGAAAATCCAAAACAGGAAAATACCTTAATCCTACATCCTCCTGCCAAATTTTCGCAACTGACCTCATTAATAACCAACTGAGAGTTGTTTTCCCTATATATAACGCCAAAACCGGGCCTACTGTTGAAAGATTGATGAGGGGGAGCAGGATTGAGCTGAGGTAAAATCCAAGATGACAAAGGTGAAAGAGGCCCAAAAGAAGCAAAGAGTGGTAAGAATAAGCGGTGGCGGCACTAACATGGCGAAACTTTTGGCGCAGCCAGGCCCGGAAGGTGGGCTTGGCTTGGGAGTAGGTGCGGCTGTCCGGGCTAACCATTACCGCCGTTTCCCGGCCCTGGGCATGGGCATTGACCAGCAGGTCATCGTCACCGGAGAGCCGCCCCCGGATCGCTTCGAAGCCCTGAACGCGTTGGAAGCTCGACTTACGGTAAGCGAGGTTGCGGCCCACGCCCATGTAAGGCAATCCCCAACGAGCGAAGCCGATATACTGGAAAGCGGCGTAAAAAGTTTCGTAGCGCACGAAGCGATTGAGCCAGCCCGGTCGCTGCCGGTATAGGCCCAAGCCCAGCACCCATTTTTTGCCTGGGTAAAAATGCGCCGCAATTTCCCCTAACCAAGCCGGTCCCCCTTCGCAGTCGGCATCGGTAAAGGCCAGGTGCTCGTAGCGCGCCGCCGAGATGCCCTGCTGCAAGGCGTACTTTTTGCCCGCCCAGCCGTCGGGCAGGCTTGCAACCTCCACCAGCCGCAAGTTGGGCTGCGCCAGGGCCTCCGCTACCGCCCGGCTCCCATCGGTGCAGCGGTCCAGGACCAGCACCACCTCAAAAGCGGGGTAGGCCTGGTTCAGGATCGTAGGCAAATAACGCCGCAGGTTCTCCGCCTCGTTGTACGCGGCGATCACCACCGAAATGGGCGGCAGGGTCCGCCCCCTTGCTTTTGTGGGAATTCGCTTCCAGCCCCACACCAAGCCCGTCTGCATCAGCAAGTAGATCAGGGCGCAAACCAGGGGGACAAGGAGCATTTTTCAGTTTTCAGTTTTCAACGCAAAGAGCACAGAGAGAGATCTTTGTCTATAAAAAAAGCTGCCCCAATCCCCGATACCCATCTTCCCCTCTTCACATTTTGACCTCTTCCCCTCTTCACTTCTTCACCTCTTCACATTTTGACCTCTTCACCTCTTCCCCTCCCCCCTACTCCCGATAAACCACCCCCAGCAAAGT
>CAZIVQ010000531.1:0-3968 GCA_964542415.1 uncultured Bacteroidia bacterium
CCCCAGGCTGCTCTCCCAACGCGGAGACAGTTGCCATTCATGTTGGGCATAGACGGCAGCAAGGGTAGCCTTCGTGGTCGTCTGTTCTTCCAGCCGGGCGTTAGCGTCATTGGCAAAAAATTCGTCTTTCACCACTTGGTAGGCCGACAGTTGCAACCCCATGTCCAGGCTATGCTGGGTAGTGGGCCGCCAGCTTTGGTCCAGCCGGATAGTCAGGTCGTGTAAGTCGTTGCGGCGCTCCTGCTTGGTCTCACTTTGCCGCTGCCCGACTTGCAACCGCTCGCTAAGGGCGTAATCACTGCGGGCAAAGGAGTAGGCGACATTGGCTTTGCTGTACCAATCTGCCTGCCACTGCCGCGACCAGAAAAGGCTTACCCCCCGGTTGGAAAGTTGTAAGCGGTCTGCCGTAATCAGCTGGGTCCCGCTGCTGTCCGAAGCGGTGGCTTGGTAGTCCAGCCAATCTTGCGCCTGAAAGTAGCTCAGGGAGAGCAGGTCCTTGCCCGAGGGCTGCCAACTTAGTTTGGCGTTGAGGTCTGAGAAATAAAATTCCGGCTGCAGGTCGAGTTGGACTTGGGCACTGGCCTCCTGCCGCTGGTCACGGTAGATGACCCCTTGCTGAAATCGGTTGTCAAACAAGCGCTGGTAGAGCGGACTCTTGATCAGGTCAGAAAAAGCCCGGCGGGTGGCCAACAACAAAGACCCTTTTTCCTTGAAAAGAGGCAGCTCCAGGTGCGCCTGGGCGTGCATAAAATTGATGCCTGCCCCCCCGTGAACTTTTTTAACCGAAGCCGAGCGCCCGGATATGTCCACCACGCCCGACAGTCGGCCGCCGTAGCGGGTGTCAAAGCCGCCACGGTAGAGGCGCACATCCTTCACCGCGCGGTGGTTGAAGGTGCTGTAAAAGCCAAAAAAATGGCCCGGCTGGTAGACCGTTATCCCGTCAAATAATAGCAGGGTCTGGTCGTCTGCCCCCCCTCTGATGCGTACTCCCCCAGCCGTCTCTCCGGCACTGCTCACCCCCGGTAGCAGTTGTAGGGTACGCAAGATGTCTGGCTCGCCCAGGGGGGCCAAGCTCCCCAGCCGCTCTGGATTGAAGCGAATGCGGCTGGCGGCATCGGCAATGGTAATGCTGTGGTTGCTACCTTCTGATATCAATACCCCCGGCAGGGCATGGACCGCTGGCTTGAGGGTAACCTGGAGGGGCTGGTCAAAGTCGGCAGGCTGTAGCACGATCCGCCGCGATTCGTAGCCAAGATAGGTTATTAGCAGGGTGTCGCCGGGTACCAGTTGTTGTACCCAGCGAAACTTCCCTGACTCGTCGGTGTACAAGCCCTGGTTGGCACCCGGCTTCCGTACGCTGGCATAAGGTAAGGCCAGGCCATTTTCCTGGTCTTGTACTTTGCCTCTCAAGGTCTGGGTTGTGGGCTTCGGGGGAGAAACGGAGGACTGGGGCGTGAGTAATATTTCTCCGCCCGGCTGAATGCGAAAGCCTAATCCTGTACCCTCCAACAGCTTCGCTATGGCGTCAGGGAGGGGGACCCCCTCCAAGTTGACATCCACCGAGAATGCCGCCACCTGCTGCGGATCATACGCAAACAGCAAACCATACCCTTCCTCTAAGCGCTGTAAAGCCCGGGGCAAAGGCTCGTTACGAAAGTCTTCGTATATCAGGGTATGTTGAGAGGCAAGCCCCAATGGGGCGAGCATGCTCAAAAGCAACACAAGTCGTTGGAGCCAGTTCATGGATGCATGGGAGCATCTATTGGTTGATTGGCGAGAATATACGGATTTCGCTGTTATTCTCCTCCAAAAAACTCAACCCCAGCGGATCGCAAATGTTATGAAGGGCCGTTTGTAGTTCTCCCTTGCGAAAGGCACCGGTATACGTCCGGTTTTGGGCGCTCTCGTGAAGCTGGACCTTTACCCCATACTGCCGCTGAAGTTCAGCACATACTTGGCTCAGGGGGGCGTCTTTAAAGCGAAAGAGGCCTCTTAGCCAGTCAGGACTGTCGATCTGATGGGTAAAGGTACGGATTTGGCCGGATTGATCCCAGCTTACTCCTTCTCCGGCGCTAATAAAGGTTTGTCGTTTTCCTGCTTCGATCTGCACCTTGCCTGAAAGGCAGCGTACTTCGGCCTCATCGGAGCGTATTTTGACGTTGAAGGTGGTACCGAGGACCGATACCTGGCCCAGGGGAGTGGTGACCAAAAAAGGTTGCCCTGGGGTCACATCGAAATAAGCTTCGCCTTCGAGGGAGAGGTGCCGTTGTTCTTCCCAGTCAGCCAGGTCGAAGCTCAGGGAAGAAACGGCATTGAGGTACACCGCAGAACCTGCGGGTAGGTTCACGGTGAGTTGTTCTCCGGGGCCGGTTTGAAATTGCTGGGTAGTCGGGAGGGGGTAGAAGACAAAAACCAGGATCGCCACGGCAGCCGCAGCGGCCAGGGAGATCCCAGCCCATAGCCAGCGGCGCTTGGCCGTAGGTTGAGAGACTTCGGCTTTGGTATGCAGGCGTAGTTTTAGCGCCTCCCAGGCCTCGGCCCGGCTGCGAGTAGCCGGCACAGCCAGCCCTTCGGTGACAGCGAGGACTGGTTGTAATTCTTTAAAATGATCTGAAGCCTCCCAAGCACGGAGTTCTGCCTCAGAAAGCGTTCCGTCCAGCCAGCGAGCAAGAAATTCTTCAGATGGGAAAGATTGGTGCATGATTCGAAAGTGCAGTGGTATGTTCCTATTCTAATTCCTATAACAACCCGATTCCTATAAACCCTACCCCCTTGAGAGGGTCTTCGCCGAAAAAAGGTAGTACTCAAGGAAGGGCTGGTTTTCAGGTCAATAGGCCTTGGCGGAGGCGCGAAATCTGGGAGGGTTCTGCGTAGAGGATTGAACGCCTGATTAAATACGTTCATTCAGGTGGCGTAGTACCTGCAACGCCTTATGCATGCGTTTTTCTACCGCTTTTACGCTCAGTTCCAGTCGCTCGGCAATCTCCCGGTAGGTGAGCTTCTCGATGCGGTTCATCAAAAAGACCACCCGGTTTTTTTCCGGCAAAGCCGCTATCGCCGCTTCGAGCTGCTGCCGGAATTCTTCCTCTTCCATGAGGTATTGGGGGGTCTGCTTGTAGTGGTCTTTGCCTTGCTGCTGCTCAAATTTCAAGACGACCTTTTGGTGCTTTACTTCGTTGAGAAACAGGTTGTTGGCAATGGTATAGAGGTAGCTTTTTACCTTCTCGGGATTAATCTGATCCCATTTTTTCCATAGAATCATAAACGCATCCTGGGTCAGGTCCTCAGCGAGTTCGATCTCCCCGGACTTGTAATAGAGGAAGTTCCGGACACCATCATGGTATTCGTCAAACAACGCTTTGAAAGCGAGCTGATCGGAGGAGGTATGGTTAGAATCATTGTCCATGCAAGCTGAATGCCAAGGGTGGAAAAGCGGTATCCAAAGATAACAAAGCTACGGAATTATCAGAGAAGGCATTGTGTCGGATAAAGGACAGTTTGCCTACAGATTTCCCTCTGCTTGAAGAGGGCTTTCGTGGCCCCTGGTCAGCCATTTGCCCCTACAGGCCAACCGTAGAAACACCTACAGTTTTTGGGAAGCAGTTTTTTCTTTAAATTGTTCCAATAATACCTACCTGCTGGCTGTCCTCAGTCTTTACCGTGCCTCTCCCTATCCCCAACGTCTATACAAGCAGATTTTAATCGCCTACATGGAAAAAGCATTTGTCGAATCTTCTATGATCGAATGGATCGGTTACAAAGACGATAGCAAAACCTTAGTCGTCGCCTTTGTCAGTGGCCGAAAATTTGAATACACCGATGTACCCCGGGAAGAATATGAAGAATTGCTGCAAGCCGATTCGCCGGGTCGCTACATGAAGCACAGCATCATTGGTATTTACGAAGAGATCCGCCTGCGCTAGTGAGTGGCTGTGGAAAACTTTGTGGAAAACATGGCAAAATGGTGG
>CAZIVQ010000532.1:0-2278 GCA_964542415.1 uncultured Bacteroidia bacterium
CCCAACCCCCAATTCCCCCAATCTCCCAATCCCCAATCCCCCAATCCCCTCATGGACTACATCATCAGTGGCATTCAGCAGATAGGCATCGGCATCCCGGACGTACACGCGGCCTGGAAATGGTACCGGCAGCAGTTTGGGATGGACATCCCTATTTTTGAAGAGGCGGCCGAGGCCAACCTCATGCTGCCCTACACGGGTGGCAAGCCGCATCAGCGCCACGCGGTGCTGGCGGTGAACCTGCAAGGCGGCGGGGGCTTCGAGATCTGGCAGTACACCAGCCGGGAGCCGCAGTTGCCGGCTTTTGAGCCGCAGCTGGGCGACCTGGGGCTGTTTGTCGCCCGTATCAAAAGCCGGGACGTGGCGGCAACTTATCGCCGCTACGAAGCTTCGGGGCAGGCTTTGCTGGGCCCCTTGCAGCGTGACCCGGCCGACCGGGCGCATTTTTTTGTCCGGGACCCTTATGACAACCTCTTCCAGGTGGTCGAAGGCGACGACTGGTTTAGCCACGGCAAGCACCTCACCGGCGGACCGGCCGGGGTCATGATCGGGGTAACGGACATTGAGCGGGCGCGAAAGCTCTACACCGATATCCTGGGCTATGACCAGGTGATCTATGACGAGACCGGCACCTTTGTCGATCTCAACGACTTGCCGGGCGGCGAAGCGAAGGTGCGGCGGGTGCTGCTCACCCACCGTCAGCCTCGTGAAGGGGGCTTCAGCCGCTTGATTGGGCAGACCTCACTGGAACTGGTGAGCGTGCAGGGCCGCAAGCCGCGCAAGATCTTCGAAAATCGCTTCTGGGGGGACCGAGGCTTCATTCACCTCTGCTTCGACATTAAAAACATGGACGCCCTCCGCAGCGCCTGTGAGCAGGCGGGGTTTCCCTTCACGGTCGACAGCGCTGAGGCCTTGGGCAAGGAATTTGACATGGGCGAGGCCGCCGGCCTATTCTCCTACATCGAAGACCCCGACGGCACGCTGATCGAATTTGTGGAGACGCTCAAGATTCCCATTCTCAAGCAAATCGGCTGGTACCTTAACCTGAGGAACCGCCCGCCCCGGCAGCCCCTGCCCAACTGGATGCTGAAAGCCCTGGCTTTCAACCGGGTGAAGGACTAAGCCTGGCTAGCTGCCCTTGCGATGAGGGGATTTTTTTCGATATCTTGAGAGAAAGGGCCGGTTTTGAGCATAAGCCCAGACCCAAACGTCTTGGGAGCAGGAACAGAAACAAACCTCTCCTACCTTGCCTTCCCTTGGTTCGCTCTTTCTTACAACAGGTAAAGTATGTGTGAATCCCTCGATAGCGTACAGCTCAATTTCTCCGCCAGTGGCTTGCTGGTGCTGGACATTTCCCTGGCCATCATCATGTTTGGGGTGGCCCTGTCGCTGACCCTGGAGGATTTCAGGCGGGTGCTGATGGCCCCGAGGCTGCCGCTGATTGGCTTGTTTGCCCAGCTTTTTTTGCTACCAGCGCTGACCTTCTTGCTGGTCTGGCTGGTGCGGCCCTGTCCGAGCATGGCCTTGGGGATGTTTTTGGTGGCTGCCTGTCCTGGCGGCAATGTCTCCAACTTCATCGTGCTGCTGGCCCGTGGCAACGTGGCCCTTTCGGTGAGCCTTTCGGCCATTTCCACTTCCCTGGCCATTGTCACCACCCCGCTCAACTTTGCCTTCTGGGCGGGCATGTACGCCCCAGCCGCCGACCTGATGCAGGCTATTCCCATGGAGCCCGGGGCCATTTTGATCAAGATTCTCACCATCCTCGGTTTGCCCCTGATGCTGGGCATGTGGACTGCCAAGCGGTTTCCTGAGCTGACGGCCAAAATTTCGCCCCCTATCCGCAAGCTCTCCATCTTAATTTTTGGCTGCTACATCGTCGCCGCCCTGGCAGTCAACTTCGACTACTTGCTCACCTACCTCGGGTATGTGATCTTGCTGGTGCTCGCCCACAATGCCATTGCCCTGGGCAGCGGCTACGGCTTCGCCTGGCTGATGGGCCTGGCCCAGACCGAGCGGCGCACCATCTCCATCGAGACCGGTATCCAGAACTCCGGCCTGGCCCTGGTACTCATCTTCGACCCGCAGATCTTTGGGGGACTGGGTGGGATGGCCATGATCGCCGCCTGTTGGGGCATTTGGCACCTGATCTCCGGCATGGGCATGGCCACGCTCTGGGGCTATATTTCTCCTGCCACTGCCTAATCAGTTTTCAGTGAACAGTGAGCAGTGAGCAGTAGCGCTACGCTTTCACTGCAAACGGTTCCCTGCTCATTGTCCA
>CAZIVQ010000532.1:2378-3968 GCA_964542415.1 uncultured Bacteroidia bacterium
TGTCCATTGTCAATTGTCTCTCCGTTGGCTTATTTTGCGGCCTTATCAGCTTTGTCTATGCGCTTTTACAAACATTACTATTTCCTCAAAGGCATGATTCGCCTGCTGTTGCGGCTGTTTTACCGCAAAGTGCAGGTCCATGGCTACGACGAGCACGTCAAGCCAGGGGCGCCCGTGATCTGGGCGGCCAATCACCAGAATGCGTTCATCGACGCGCTGAACGTGGTGACCACCACCCGCCGCGATCGGCAACCCCACTTCATGACCCGGGCTGACATTTTTACCGGCATCGCCGATAAGCTGATGCGCTGGATCAAGATGCTGCCTATTTACCGGCAACGGGATGGGGCCGATTTTAAGGAGAAAAATGAGGAGATATTCGACCTCTGCGTGTCGCGGCTGTCGAACAATGACTCCATGATCATTTTTGCAGAGGGTAACCACGGCCGCAAGCAAGCCTTGCGTCCCCTCAAGAAGGGCTTGGCCCGGATCGGTTTTCAGACGGCTGAGGCCCTCGGCTACCAAGATAGTGTGTACGTGGTTCCCACCGGCCTCACCTATGAGGACCACCTCAAGATGCGCAGCGATTTTCTTATCAGCTACGGGCCACCCCTCGACCTGGCTGAGTACTACGAGGCCTATCAGGCCGCGCCCATGCGCACCATCGTGACGGTGATGCAGGACCTAAGGGAGCGACTGGAGGGGGAGATGATCCACATCAGCAGCCGCGAATACTACGACCTCATCGAACCAGCACGGCGCATCTTCCGGCCTCGGATGCTGGCCGCCACCGGTCGCTACGAAGGCAACCTGCGCCACCACCTGGAAGTGGATCAGGAGACCATCCGGCGCATGGAAGCGGCCCTGGCAGATGGCCGCCTCGACGGTCCTAAGCTGCTGGATCACATGAGCAAATTTCAGCAAGGCCTGCAAGCGCTCAAGCTACGCTTGCACGTAGTCCAGGGGGCCCCCTACGGCCTGGGCAGGCTGCTGCTGCAAGGCGTTGGGCTGGTGCTTGGCGCGCCGCTTTTTCTCTACGGCCTGGTCAACAATTACCTCCCCTACAAAATTCCGGACGTGCTGGCCCTTAAGCTCTTCAAGGACGATCACTTCCACAGCTCTATTCGGGTCTTGGGCGCGCTGCTGACCTTTCCGCTGTTCTATTTGCTACAAAGCCTGCTGGTCTGGGCGCTGAGCGACTGGAAGCTGGCCCTACTCTACCTGATCTCCCTGCCGGTGACGGGGGAATTTGCTTATCGTTTCTCCAACTGGGCCAAGAAATGGTGGGCGCGCTGGCGCTTCATGGCTATGCGACGCCGCAAAGATGCTCGTTTGGTTGGTTTAGAAGCCGCCTACCAGGCGCTGATGGCTGCCTGGCCGGTTATCGACCCGCAGCAGGAGCGGGTGGCGACGCCCCCAGCCAAATCTAGCGGGGGGGAGGCGATTAGGTAAGTAACAGTCGAAAAATAACCTCCCTTTTTCCATTTTAGGCAAAGAAATATAAAAGCCTGGTTATCAAATTTTTACTTTGCGCCTTAGCGCCTTTGCGTGAAACAAAAAGGGGAAGTTATTCTTTGAGCCTTACTAAGC
>CAZIVQ010000533.1:0-3958 GCA_964542415.1 uncultured Bacteroidia bacterium
GAAAATTACAAATGGGGGTTTTCTTTCGACTTTCCCCTCTTCCTGCGCAAAGAGCGGGGCAACCTGGAACTGACCAAGCTCAAAATCCAGCAAACCCAGTTTAAGCGCGACCAGAAAGAGCTGGAGCTGATCAACAAGGTGCAGGGCTTCGCCAATGAGCTGCGCATTCTCGAACAGCAGCTCACCCTATATGAGAAGACCATCGCCAACTACCGCGCGTTGCTCGCGGCGGAAGAACGTAAGTTCGAGGTGGGTGAAAGCTCTCTTTTCCTCATCAACTCCCGCGAGGTAAAGCTCATCGACGCGGAGGTGAAGGCCTTGCAGCTCAAAGCCAAGTTTTTTCTCACCCAGGCCAAACTCGACTGGGCCGCCGGGCAGTTGTACCAGCCGTAGGAGAATGCGATCCCCGCTGGGGTCAAGAAATTCTTTTCGTGTTTTGGCTACAAACATGCGACCCCCGCTGAAGTCGGTGCTGCGCAGCCCAGTTCCCGACGCCTGCCTTGCGTTCATCTCTATCGCCTTCCCACCGCTCCCCAACCTGTCAGGTGAGCGCGGGCCTGAGCGAAGGCGAGCCTGCCAGGTTTTCCTTCCACGCCCCCCGCAGACAAAGCGGCCCCAACCCCCACTTAGTAACAAGTCAAGAATAACCTACCGGTTTTTAGGATGAGGCAATAAGTACAAGAAGCTGTCCATCAGGTCTCCGATTTGCGCCTTTGCGCCTTTGCGCGAAAAATTGGAACAAGTTATTCTTGGCGTCTTACGTAGGCCCGGTCAGCGATTTATACAGGGATGAAGCGGGAAATTTTTAGGTATTTTTCGTCCCCAGCCGGGCTGCCAACTGCTTACCGGGCTTTTCGTTTAACAAATGGTAGGTTCCAGTGACTTACTGGGACCGATCTGGTCTTAAAATAAGACATGTATTCCCATTTTTTCACGAAACGTTAACTATATGCTTCGAATTACCCTCTTCACCTTGTTATTTACCCTGTTCACCACTGTCTTTCTTGTTGGGCAAGAAGCCCGCGAAGGGAGCTATGAACTCCACAAGAAAGTAGCCAAGCAAGCCAACGGGGTCTACCTCCGTATCAATGCCCCAGACGATGAGATCGAAGAAACGATGCAGGCAGCTTTCAAAGAATCCGCCAACGTCAAAGCCAGCAAAGTAGCCAGAGATGTCTATGCTTTCGAAGGCGCGACTTTCCCGTCCATTTCAGAGCTGAAGCTCAACTACTTCTACCGGCTTGAGTCGGTCAAAAAGCAAGAAGACCTTACCGACGTTTACTTCTTCCTTTCGCTGGGCAATGACAACTTCATGACTTCAGATCGCTACCCCCGCGAACTCGAAGCGGCCAAGTCCTTCGTGCGCGACTTGGAAATCAAAACCCGTCGCCGCCTGATACAGGCTAATTTGGCCCAGCGCCGGGAAGTCCTCGCCAACGCCAGTGATGAGCTCGAGGACGTAACCAAATCGTTGGAAAAGGCCACTGAAGAAGAAAATGACCTGCGAGAAGAAATGGCAGAACTGCAAGAAAAGCTGGCCGAACTCGAAGCCAGCATCAATGAATTACGGTCCCAGCAACAGCGCCTGCAAACCTCCGTCACCGAAGAGGAAGGCAAAATCCGGGTAATGGAAAGCGACCTGAGCAACCTGCGCTAGCCATTCGTTTAAAACCTGCTGGGCTGGCTTTCTGGATTTTGCCTCAACAAGGCGTGTTATTCTGCTCCAGTCTAGCAGGTATCCAAATGCAGGAAGAATCAAAAAAGCCCATGAGTGCAACACTCACGGGCTTTTTTTATGGGGCTTCGGTCATTAAAGCCATTGCTCTTGTCCCTGGGAAAACGGTTGCCGTTTATGCTCATAGATGCGGGCAGCAGGGGGGGTAGGGGCATTGAGGAGTTGATGTTCGGAGTACACCCGCAGCAGTTCAGCGACCCCCCAGGCCTGGGCGTAGCAGCCCCGCGGCTGCCAGGGCGAGTCGCCGTCGAATATCTCCGACACGGTGCCAATGCCTGCCTGGTCGAGATGGGACTCGAAGGCCCCCAGCATGCGTTTGGCCAGCTCTTTGCCTAGCGCGCCGCGCACGCGGATGGTGGCGTCGATGTAAGGGCCGAGCAGCCAGCTCCAGACCGTGCCTTGATGGTAAGCCCCGTCCCGGGCGTACTGATCGCCGTGGTAAACCGGTTGGTAGGCCGGGTCGAAGGGGCTGAGGCTCCGTAACCCGATTGGGGTGTAGAGGGTCCGTTCTACCTGGTTCAAGACCTGTTGGGCTTCGGGCTGGTCTAGCAGGGTAAAAGGCAGGCTCAGAGCAAAAATCTGATTGGGGCGCAGGGCATCGTTGACCTCATCGGGGGTCACGTAGTCGTTGAGGTAGCCTTTCTCCTGGTTCCAGAAGGTGCGAAAAAACACCTGCCGGATGTGGCGGGCACGCTCCCTCAGCTTGGCCCCCCGGCGGGGATCTCCGATTTCGTGCTGCAAAGCCCCGAGGATTTCCCAGGCGTTGTACCAGAGCGCATTGATTTCCACGGCTTTGCCGCGACGGGGGGTCACCACCCAGTCGCCGACTTTGGCGTCCATCCAGGTAAGTTGGGTACCGGCCTCCCCCCCGCTGAGCAAGCCGTCCTCAGCCACGCAAATGCCAAAGCGGGTGCCGCGTTCGTGCCAGGCCAGCATGTCTTCCAAGACAGGCAGCAGGCTTTGGACAAAGCCCATGTCCCTGGTAGCCTGGTAGTATTTGAAAATGGCCACGAAGAACCAAAGCGAAGCGTCGATGGTGTTGTAGAGCGGTGCTTCCCCGCCGTCGGGAAAGCGGTTGGGGATCATGCCTTGATCTACATTTTCGGCAAAAGCGGCCAAAATCTTACGTGCATCCTCGAAGCGGCCGGTAGCCAGGCACAGGCCTGGGAGGGCGATCATGGTGTCGCGGCCCCAGTCCGAAAACCAAGGATAACCCGCGATAATGGTCTTGAGGTCGTCTCCGCGTTTGACCACAAACTGGTCGGCGGCCAGGGTCAGGCGTTGGATGAAGGAAGGGTGGGTCGGGATAGCCGATAGCAAGTCGAGGCGGCGGTTTTTTTCCTGTTCGAACAGGGCTTGCCCATTTCGGCCGGCCGTGGGCTGGTCGGAGGCGATGACCGTGAAGCTGTCCCCGGCTTCTAACTGCCGGTAGAATATGCCCGGGCGGTAAAGGTCCTCGTGCCCGTCCATTCCTCGGGCCAATTCTTCGCTGTATTCGAAGTTGAAGTACCAATCTGGACGTGGATCAAAATGGCCGCCGGGTACTTGCAGGTGCAAGACCGGATGCCCAGTTTCGGGCTGGTAGGTCATTTCGTCGGTTTGGGGATCGAACAGGCCGACCGGGCTCCATTCAGCAGCAGCGTGCCGCAAGGCGTGGTAATCGCGAAAAGCGACCAAGGGCACCATCTCCATGGTAACCGGTTCGCTGGCGGCGAGCACCTCGTAGTGGATCAGGAGGGTGTTTTCGCCTTGCACCGCTGCAAGGGTTTTGCGCAGCCGCAGGCCATTGATGCGATAGGTGAAGACGGGAAAAAGGTCTTTGTGGAAGGATTCGAGGAAAATGTAGCCTTCCGGATACACCGCTCCGGCGTATTTATTGGTGCCCAATTCGTAGCGGTGCCCGTTGATGAGCAAGGCTTCGTCGAGCTTGGAAAGCAACACTTGGCGGCCTACCGGGGGCTTGGTCGCTGCTACGAGCAGGCCATGGTAGCGCCGGGTATTGGCACCAATCACGGTGGAACTGGCGTAGCCGCCTAGTCCATTGGTTTCCAGCCATTCATAGTGGGTAGCACGGTCAAATCTCTGTAAGGTAGTGGGTTCGATCCAGGTAGTAAGCATCAGGTCAGTAGAAGAAATAGGTAAGCAACGGTAGATAGGGAAGGCAAAAGGGGTACCCAAGGGGGGCCACTGGGGCAAGCGAGCAAACCCCGATTACCTGTAGCC
>CAZIVQ010000534.1:0-3948 GCA_964542415.1 uncultured Bacteroidia bacterium
GCGACCTGCCCTCGGAGTTTCTGGAAGATTTGCAGGAGAAGGGGCGGCGGTAGGGCCTGGTAGGGCCAGGCCCTGCTACTTACGCCGACCAAAACCCCTGCACCAAGGTGCATCATTGGGCGGAGGTGCTGGAGGGGTTGGGGTAAAGATCGTCTTTGTCATTCCTTCACGCTGGCCAAGCAGCGCGTACCATCCGACCAAAGCAATCGTCGCAACTGTTGTCCGATAGGGTTGCCAGCCATTATGGCCATTTTCTCATGAATCTGAAGGCCCAATAAGAGCGCCTCGAAATGCCGAAAGCCAGATCACAGCATTTACTCGAAAAGTTCGTCCAGGCGCAGGTCGCGGGCCTGTTTGTGCCTGCTGCTTTCGCACACCCGACAGCCTTCCTTCTTGCTAGCGGCAAGCGGAAAAAGTGGTATCTTCGAGCATGGAACAGCAAGCCGCCACACCGATTTTTGCCAATGGCAGCCAATGGCTACGGGCCGACTTTCACCTGCATACCCAAGCCGACAAGGAGTTTACCCCCAAAGCAGCCTCGAACGGGGAATTTGCGTCTAATTACATCAACCGGCTGCAAGCGGAAGGCATCCGCATCGGGGTCATTACCAACCACAATAAATTTGACCTTGAGGAGTTTAAAGCACTCTACAAAAAAGCCCGCAAGGCGGACATTTGGCTCCTCCCTGGCGTCGAGCTTTCCGTCAACGACGGCGCAAATGGTGTCCATTGCCTGATTGCCTTTGACTATGACAAGTGGATTGACAAGGGGGAAAATTACATTGAGGACCATTTTCTTTCCGAAGTTTTCGTCGGGATTCGCAACCGGGAAAACGAGAATACCCGCTGTAAGTATGGCTTCAAGGATCTCTTTGACCGGCTGGCGGAGCATCGCCGTCAGGGGCGCGACAGCTTCATGCTGCTCGCTCACGTGGAGGACAAAAGTGGCTTTTTCAAGGAGCTGGGCGGGGGACGTATCAAAGAATTTGGTGAAAACCTAGCGTTTAGAACGAATGTATTGGGCCTACAAAAGGTCCGCACCCGGGACGAAGTACAGAAATGGCAGCAGTGGCTAGGCGACCTGCCCGCCTTCGTGGAAGGCTCGGACTGCAAATCGCCCGATCAAGTAGGCGTTGCCCACCAAGTGCGTGGCGAAGCCAAATGCTGCTATCTAAAGCTGGGAGCTTATCAGTTTCAGGCCCTCAAGTACGCGTTATTGGACCACAAAAACCGGGTTGGCTCATTTCCTCCGGAGGTTTCGCACACGCACCTGGCATTCGTGCGGGTACACGGAAGCCGCCTCAAGGCAGAGGTGCCCCTCAGCCATAACCTGAACACCCTGATCGGCATCAGGGGTAGTGGCAAGTCGAGCCTGCTGGAGCTGATTCGCTATGCCCTGGAACTGAAACCCGCTTCAGATGCGGACTATAAAAACCGACTGGTTAAGCATGTGTTGGGAAGCGGAGGAACGGTGGAGTTGGGGATCAAAGTCCGGGAAGGCAAAACCTATCGCATCCGGCGGGTACTCGGTGAGCCAGCAGTGGCCTATGACGGAGACCAACTGCTGCCTGTGGGGGTGCGCAAGCTGCTGCAAAACGAAACCATCCTGTACTATGGCCAGAAGGACCTTTCGTACCGGGAATCAGACGCCAATGAGCGGCTGTTTGAGCGCTTGGTAGAGGACCGCTTGCTGGACCTGCGCAACAGCCAGCAGATGCAAGAACAGCAAGTCAAGGCCCAGGTACAGGCCTTCCTAAATCAAAACAACTTGAACGAAAAACAGGCTGATTATCAGGAGGAACAGGATGCGCTGGAGCACCGGATTCAGATTTTCAAGGACAAGGCCATTGACCAAAAACTGGCAAAGCAAGCGGCCTTTCAAAAGGACCGTGATCGGTTTCAGCAAGTGGAGCGACGCATCAAGGACCTGCACCAGAGCTTACTCAATGCCTTGGCTGAACAGGAGGAGGGCCTTGACGAGCTCCGGGCTTATCAGAGCCAGGAACACGCGGAAGCTTTCGGTCAGCTTGCTCAGCGGATTCAACAGTTGCTGGGGGATGTTCGGGCGTTTAAGGAAAAGCTTAGCGGCTATGAGCAAATCGCTACGTTTGCGCACACCCAATATGAGGCCGTCCAAAAAGGCTATGTCGCGATGTTGGACGAGTTTGCCAAAATCCAGCAGGAAATCGCAGCGCCTAACTTGCAGGCAAACGACTACCTGGAGGCTACGCGTAAGCTGAATAATGTAAAGCTGCGGCTGGCTGAAGTCCGCAAACAAATAGATCGGCGTGCGCTGGTGAAACAAACCCTGCTACAGGCACTTCAACAGCTCAATGAGCTGTGGCATCAGCAATTCCAGGTCATGCAAGCTGAGGCCGACCGGATCAATGCCCAGGAGTGGCCCATTGAGATCAAGGTGGTGTATAAGGGCCGCAAAGACGACATGCTTGACTACCTGAAGGGGATCATGCGGGGTCAAAATATCCAATCCCGAAATCTGGAGGCCATTGTGGGTGATTACCCCGATTTCATCCAACTATTCAAGGACCTGGAAAATGGGGTCGGCCGCATCCACGAGATTCTCAGTGGGGGCGATCAGTTCAGCCGCTTTCACAGCCGCTTTTATGAGCAACTGCCGGACTTTTTGGTCTATCGCCCCGCGGACCGCGTAGTCATCCGATATAACGGGAAACCCCTGGAGGAACATTCATTAGGCCAGCGAGCCTCGGCGGTGATCCTCTTCCTGCTCACCCAGCAAGAGAATAGTATCGTGCTGATCGACCAACCGGAAGACGACTTGGACAACCAGTCCATCTTCCGGGAGCTGATTGAGTTACTCAAAGCGCAAAAAGATCAGACCCAGTTTATCTTTGCCACCCATAACCCCAACATTCCCGTCTTGGGCGATGCCGAGCAGGTGCTAGCCATGATCTATACTCCGTCTGAAATGAACCTTTCTCCTGGCAGCATCGACCAGCCGGAGATGCAAGAAACCATCATCAATATCATGGAAGGAGGGCGAGAAGCCTTCCAGCTTCGGCAAAGAATATATGATACATGGAAGCACTAGAAATCCTGGACAGATTGAATCGAGGAGAGGATAGTTTGCATCAATTTAAGCGCACCCTCACAAACCCGCTATCCACTGCTGGAGAGATGGTGGCCTTTGCCAATACCGAGGGGGGGCAGATCTTCGTGGGCGTAGCTGATGACGGCACCATTACGGGACTTTCCTCCGAAGACATCCGGCGTCTCAATCAGCTGGTGGCCAATGTAAGCACCAACAACGTCAACCCTCCCATCAATGTGCTCACCACCAACCACCGGATTGATGAGAAAATCATCATGGTGATTCAGGTTCCTAAAGGAAGCAACCGCCCCTATTGTGATAGTAACGGGGTGTACTGGGTGAAGAGCGGGGCCGACAAGCGGCGAATTACTTCTCAGCAGGAGCTTCGCCGCATTTTTCAAGCCGAAGGGGAGGTATATGCTGATGAACAGCCCATCCCCGGAGCAGGCCTGGATGCCATAGAATCCCAGGTCCTGGAGGACTATGTCCAAGCGATTTTTCAGAAATCTGTCCAGGAGCTAGACCTGGATCTGCTCCAGCTACTGCAGAACCTAAAATTTGCTACGGCAGATTCCCTGAACCTGACGGGCTTGCTCATCTTAGCGAAAAACCCCCAGCAGTACCGACCTCAATTCAACGTGAAAGCCGTCGCCTACCTGGGCAATGAGCTTGCAGGCCAGCAATACCGGGACCGTGAGGATATTAATGGGCGCATTCCTGAGTTGTACCGCGACACCCTGAGTTTTCTCAAGCGCAACCTACGCCGCGTACAGGGAGATCAGGGCTTCAACTCGGAGGGGCAACTAGAAATTCCTGAGGTTGTGCTGGAAGAATTGCTCCAAAACGCCCTCGTACATCGGGACTATTTTATTTCTGCT
>CAZIVQ010000535.1:0-3945 GCA_964542415.1 uncultured Bacteroidia bacterium
ACCCCCGAAACCAACTTCGAGTTTGGCCTCTCGATGCTCTACCTCTTCCATGCCCGGCAAGACCATGTGACCAACCGCCTGAGCGAAATTAACGCTTTTACCTTCTTCACCCTTGAGCAGCAGTACGGCATCTGGCTCGACCATGCCGTCTACGGGCACCAGGACCGCTGGGCTTCTATCGGCCGGTTACGCTGGCAGCGCTTTCCCTTGCTCTATTATGGGGTAGGCCCCGAGGCTCCCGGAGAGAACCCCGGCATTGTCAATGCCGACTACCTGCTCTTTCGCGAGCGGCTGCTCGTCCAGACCTGGCCAGACGTGTTTGCCGGGCTCTCCATTGACTACCAGCAGCTTTACAATTCGGAGTTTGAGGTCAATCCCGACAACCCTTTGCCCTCGCCCCTGGGCGTGGAGGGTTCCCGCAACCTGGGCTTGGGAGCCAGCGTGGTCTATGACACCCGCACCAATGTCCTCAATGAAAGGGATGCCTACTACGCCGAGCTTTCCTACCTGGCCTACCTCCCCGCTTGGGGCAGCGATTACCGCTTTCACAACCTCACCTTCGATGGGCGGGGTTATTTTCCCCTGACGCCCGACAAAAAGCAGGTTCTGGCGGCCCAGGCCTTCGGTAGCTTCAACCGCGGCGACAGCATCCCCTTCAACATGCTGGCCCTCCTGGGCAATGAGTCCTTGCTCCGCGGCTACTACACCGGCCGCTACCGGGACCGTACTTACGTGGCCGCGCAGGTCGAGTACCGCATACTGCCCTTTGCGTTCAGTAAACGACTCGGGGCCGCCGTGTTTATGGGCGTGGGTGCCGTAGCCTCGGCCCCGGGAAACCTGCGGCTCGATCGCTTCCGGCCCGCTGGCGGCGCAGGCATTCGCTTTCTGCTTTTTCCTGGAAAAGACATCTACTTCCGTTTCGATGTGGCCCTCACCCCCGAAGGTCCCAATTTTTACTTGTTCTCCGGCGAGGCATTTTGAGTCCCCGGGATAAATCCCAGGACTAAGTCGGGGGATTTACCCCGGGCCTTGACGGGCCTCAAGAAGAATTTCCCGGCCAGGATTACCCACAGCTAGCGCCTCCGCCCAGAAATCCCAGTTAGCCCTGCGGGACTCGAAGTTTTTTTCTGCCTTCGCATGTAATCCGGTGGCCTGCCTCGTCTTACCTGCAAATCACTACTTGGCAGTTATGATTTGCATGTACCTTCTGCCGGAAAACATGAGCCTTTCGTTGGTGTGTGGCTGGCAAGAAGATTTCGTTAACCCATAGACAGCGTTTGATGAAGCAGGGGAAGTTTCTATATTGTATCCAAACAATACCCACCCTTGCTGTTATCAGTCATCATTCAGTTTTTTGGTGGTCGCAAGCGTCCTCAGGACGAGGACTTGCTGGCCATGGAGGACCAGGAGCTACTGGGTTACTTCCGGGAAACCGGGGACAACACAGCTGTTTCGATTCTCATGGACCGCTACCGCGACCTGATCCTTGGTATGGCGATGAATTCGCTGCACGAAAAGGAAGGCGTCGAGGATTTTTCCAACGACATGTTCATCAAGTTGGCGGAGTACCTGAGAGACCACCCGGTCGACAACTTTCGCAACTGGTTGGGAACTGCGGTCAAGCGCCGCTTGATCGACCTCTCTCGCAAGCGAAGCACCCGGACCCGTTTTGCCAAAGAAGCTCAGAGGCAGGATGGGGGGGAAGAAATAGACGGGGGCCTGGCCTTTACCATGGACCAATCTCTCATTTTCGAGGCCATTAACCAGCTCTCAAAAAAAGAAAAGGATGTGATTCAAGCCTTGTACTTTGAAGAACTTTCGTACTTCGATGCGGGCGAAGAGCTGGGGTTGACCTTCAACCAGGTTAGGGGGACCCGGGAGCGGGCCCTGAACAAACTCCGGGGGATGCTCGGAGAAGATTTTGACCAGTATTTTGAAGATTGACTGTCCTCAGACAAAACCGATGGAAACCCGGAGGCTGCCTTGAAAGGGCTTGATTCCCCTGGTCATTCAGCCATTTTTACCAAAAATGTCCCATGCGCATACGAAGCTACCTCAGAAGGGTGGATCTTCTTTTCAGCAGCTTGCCACGTTTTAGAAAATCCCTTGTCGAGGGGCTGCCTGCTGCGCTTGCTTACCAACACTTGAAGGCCCGAAAGCCTTTTTATGCGACATACTCCTACGCTGCCAATCGTGATGCCGCTTTCCATCTTGACAAAAGCCAGCGGTTTTTGTCTGCCAAAAAAGACTCAACATGATTAACTCAAGTATCCCTGATGTCGGCACCGGTATCCCCCAAGATCGCCTGGAGACAATGGTCGCTTTTCTAAAAAACGAACTAAATCCAGAAGAGCAGGCCATCGTCGAGCAGCTGCTAGAGGAAGATGCTACTTATGCTGCCGCGATGGAATCGCTGGACAAGGCGTTGCAAAAAGATCCCAATTTACTGGAAAAGGCCATTCGCTACCGCGAAGTCTTCAGCCAAGAAGTACAAAAGCAGGCCCGTAAGCAGCAGAAGTCAGGTTTTGACCGGCGGCTGCTCGCCGTGGCCGCGGTGATCCTCCTGTTGCTCATGCCCTTCTCTTTCTGGTGGTACAACAACCAAGGGGCAAGCAACCTTTCGGCCCAGCAACTCTACGCCCAGCATTTCGAAGCGCCGATGGTCAATGGCTCTATGCGGGGCGACAGTGGTCTTTCTGAAGAAGCAGCGTACATCGAAGCCCTCGATCGCTATGGGAAAGGCCAATATGACGCGGCCATCACCGCATTCGAAACCTACCTCAACCAGCGCCAGGGTACCCCCATCACCCGCACCGACATTCGCGCTCACCTTTACCTCGGGATCTCCTTGCTCGAAGCAGATCAACCGGCGATAGCCATGACGCACTTCAATGCCATCTTCGATCACGGGGACAACGACCTGCTCTTCGACGCGGAGTATTATCGCGCCTGGGCCTACGTACGGCTAGGGGAGATTGACCAGGCCAAAGCGGTCTTTCAGCAGATCGCCAGCAAGCCCCACCGCTACAGAGAAGCAGCTCAAAGGGTGCTCAAGCTCATCGAATAGGCCTGGATGCCTAGCAATTCGCCCCGGGTGATGAGGTATTTGTCCATGACAAAATGCTGGATGGTCAGCAGTTCTTCTTCCCCTTTGACCCACCCAAAGAAATTGTTGGGGTTTTCAGGGCGAATGAACATCAGCAACTCGCGGCGCTCGCCCTTGAAGTTCGTCACCGCAAAACGGCGGTCCGGCTCCCGGCCTTGCAGCGCTTCGAATTGCCCGGGAAAGTTGGGCTCGGCAAAGCTTTCGCCGTAGATTTTGCCGGTAAAATGCTTGAGGTAAGCATTCAGTGCCGCCGTATCCGATGGCAAGCCATCAGGCTCGGCTAGGTGCCAGGGGGCTTGAGGGGCCGATCGCTCCAGGACAAATGATTTTTCGGGTTCGTTCAGGTACTGAAGCTCGATCTTTTGCAGCCGTGCCAACTGCCCGTCGAACAGCAAATTCTCCCGCCAAAAATACGTATCCAGGCTGTAAAAGCCGTTGACAAACCCCTGGTGCCCAGGTCGCTCTACGATGTAGGGGGTCTGGGCATCAGCCATTTGCATCAGGCTGCCGTGGCCGCTTTTGGCGGCGGTGCCGAGGCGGTAGTCCCGCAGCAAACGCCCCCGCCGGTCAAAGGCCTTGACGCGTGTATGGACCCGGTTGAGGATTTCTTGGCCGGCTTTCTGCCCCTGAGGGGTGAGGGTTTCTTTTACCCGTAGCAGGTGCATGGTGGTCAGCAGGTGGTTGACGTAGGGTTGAAAGGCGACATGCTCCCCGTTGACCTGCCATCCTTCGTCTTTTTTGCGGTTCAGGATCACGCTTTGGCTCACCTCGCCCAATCGGTACTGGGTCAGCTCGATTTGGCCTACCTCGCTGGTATCGGGAATGGCAAAGCTGATCTC
>CAZIVQ010000536.1:0-2491 GCA_964542415.1 uncultured Bacteroidia bacterium
CGGCTGTCCCCTGCCTACGAACCGGGTTGTGTCCCTACTAGGGCGTAGCCCCCCCTTTTTGTCTCCCTATCTTGCCTATGTAAGGCCCATCCCCGAACTGCCCGCCCCGCAAACCATTTTTGCTCCCGTGGGTTATTTTAAGCAAATTTGTTCTCGCTCCACAAACCTAGCCTTTCGTTTTGATACCAAAACCCTCCTAAGGGTTTTGAACCCTTAGGAAGGTTTGAAGAAGCGCTGCTCCTTCCATATTCTCACCTGTATGAAACGCTGGCAGGGTTCTCACCCATCCTGATTTTTGCTACCCTGCCTGCGTTGTTGGAAGGCCATTAACGCTGTCAGGGCAAAAGCAGGGGCGCTGAGCAGCCCTGACAGCGTCGACATATAAGCGCGCAGCGCCTATCCCGACTCCATATTCCATACTCTATACTCCATATTCCATCCATGGAACCCACCAACCCCTATTCCCTTAGTCACTTTCACTACCACCGCATCCCGACCCGGGTGGTACAAATCGGCGATACCCCCGTAGGTGGCCATCATCCCATCCGTATCCAGTCCATGACCACCACCGACACCATGGATACCATGGGCACGGTGGAGCAGACCCTGCGGATGGTCGAGGCCGGCTGCGAATACGTTCGCATCACCGCCCCGAGCAAGAAAGAGGCCCACAACCTGGCCAACATCAAAGCTGAGCTGCGCAAGCGCGGCTGCCATGTCCCCCTCGTGGCCGACATCCACTTCACCCCCAACGCCGCCGAAATCGCCGCCCGCATCGTGGAGAAGGTCCGTGTCAATCCCGGCAACTATGCCGACAAGAAGCGCTTTCAGACCCTCGAATACACCGACGACACCTACCAATCCGAATTGCAGCGCATCTACAAGCGCTTCTCTCCCCTGGTCCACATCTGCAAGGAAGAAGGCACCGCCATGCGCATCGGCACCAACCACGGCTCCCTCTCCGACCGCATCATGAGCCGCTACGGCGATACCCCCCTAGGCATGGTCGAGTCTGCCCTGGAGTTTGTGCGCATCTGCGAAGACCACGGCTTCCAAAACCTCGTCATCTCCATGAAGGCCTCCAACCCCCAAGTCATGGTGCAAGCCTACCGCCTGCTGATGACGCACATGCTCAAGACCGGCACCGTCTACCCTATGCACCTCGGTGTAACCGAAGCTGGCGAAGGCGAGGACGGCCGCATCAAATCGGCCCTGGGCATCGCCAGCCTCCTGCTCGACGGCATCGGCGACACCGTGCGCGTCTCCCTCACCGAAGAGCCCGAGCACGAGATGCCCGTGGCCCAGTTTCTTGTCGACCACTACGTCAAGCAGGCCAATCAATTGCGCACCCCGCCACCGGTCGAAAACGAGCGCCTCGAACTCAACCTGCCTTTCGACCCCTACGCATTCGAGCGCCGCAGCGCCCGCGAAACGCATAACCTCGGCGGCAGCCAGGTGCCCCGCGTGATTGCCGACTTGCGCCACGCCTGCAACCACCCCGAGGACCTCGGCCAAATCGGCTATACCTACTCGGCTGTGCTAGACAAGTACAACTTCTCCGACACCGCCACCGACTACGTCTACCTCGGCAGCCAGATTCCTGCCTACGAACTGCCCGGCGGCCTCAACCGCATCTACGACTACCATACTTGGCGCCTGATCAAGGACCGCGAGCAGACTTTCCCCCTCTTTGAGAGCCTTCAGCAGCTTGACCTGGCCCCGGAATCCAGCCCCAAGCTCAACTTCCTCACCGTCACGCCCGCCACCCTTGAGGCCATTATCGCGGTCAAGGACCAGCTGAGCAACTTTGCCTTCGTCCTCAAAAGCGACGAGGTGATCCCCACCTATGACTGGCGCCGCCTGATCTACCGCTTGCACGAAGCGGACTTCGACCAGCCCATCATCCTGCACCAGCAGCTACCGGCGGCGTTTGCCTACTACGACGACAGTCACCTGCCCAGCTCGGTGCAGATTGACCCATCCGCCCAAACCCAGCTCGCCCTCTCCGCCGATGCCTCCACCCTGCTCGTTGATGGCTTGGTAGACGGCCTTTGGCTCGACCAGGCCGACCAGGTCCGGGTGCGCACCGCCTTTGGCATGCTACAGCTCTCGCGCCTGCGCATCACCAAGACCGAGTACATTTCCTGCCCCTCCTGCGGCCGCACCCTCTTCGACCTGCAAGAGACCACCGCCCGCATCCGGCAGCGCACTGAGCACCTCAAAGGCGTCAAAATCGGCATCATGGGCTGCATCGTCAACGGCCCCGGCGAGATGGCCGACGCCGACTATGGCTACGTGGGCGTAGGCCCTGGCAAGATCGCCCTCTACCGCGGCAAAGAAATAGTCAAAAAAGCCGTGCCCACTCCCCAGGCCGTCGACGCCCTCATCGACCTCATCCGCGAAGACGGCAACTGGATCGAACCCGGGCAGGAAGAAGCGACGAGCGATTTGGCGATGAGCGATAAGCGATGAGCGATTTGGAGACAAGCGA
>CAZIVQ010000536.1:2591-3943 GCA_964542415.1 uncultured Bacteroidia bacterium
GGCGACCGGCGAGCCAGGATTGCTAGTGCGGACCGGGTCCCGCCAAAGGCGGACAGATCGGAAATCCGGCCCAGCGGATTGACAGGATGGCTTCGCCACCAGGCTTGCCGGTTGTCTTTTATGCGTTGCTTTTACTCCTGAACCCTATCCCTTTACCCGCAATCACCTTCTTCCCTTTTTTTTGGGCGCTCCCCCCCGGTAGGACAGGCCTACCGGGGGGCGGGTGCTTCAGGGGTTCGCTGCGCTCCGTCCTCCGCCTACGGCTCCGGACCCTCACTGCGTTCGGCCCTTTCGCCCCCTAGCGCCCCACGGGCCAACGCGACAACCTTAAGCCGGGCCCAGGCCCGGTAAAGCAGCCAAGGCCTGGTCCAGTTCGGTCCGGCCTGCAGCCGTGAGCCAGCCCCGCACTGGGGCCAGCCACAGGCGTACGTACGCCTGCAACATCGCCTCGGGCGCCAGCGCCGGTGCCGCTACTTTCACGAAGGGCAGCCCAAAGTCCACCGCCAGCTGCAAGAGGCGAATCGCCTCTTTGAGGTCTGCTTCCGTGGCGGCCTCTCGCACCCAGCCCTGCGCCCGCCAAGCCTGCAACAACGCCAGCAATTCCCCCTCCCGGCGATGGTACATCGCCCGCAACCCCTCCCCCACCCCCGGAAACTGCGCGCAGACCTCCACCATGTGGTCCATCAAGAAGCGGAACTGCTGAAAATGCCGGGCCTGCGCCCAGATTATTTGCAGCAAGGCCCCCAGGTCTTCCGGCGCCGCCAGCAGCCCGACCATGTCCTGGTCTACCGCCGCTTCGCAGCGCTGAAACAGGGCCGACACCAGTTCCCCTTTTTCCGGGAAGTGGTACCGCAAGTTGCCGTGGCTGATGCCTGCCGCCCGGGCGATCTCCCGGACCGACACCTCCCCTACCCCCTTTTCATTGAACAAAGCCAGGGCCTGCGCCAAAATTTCTTCTCGGATGCCTTTCATAAACCGCTGATTTTCAAACAAGCATGCAAAAATTCAAAAATATTTAGTCCAACTGGACCAAAAACTTCTTTCTGTCGTACATAATTTAGTCCACCCGGACTAAACCAGCAAATTTTACCCCATGATCCTCCTCATCAACGGCCATCCCAACCCAGATAGCTTTTGCCACGCCCTCACCGAAGCTTACGCCCGAGGCGCGCGCAGCCAAACCAACGAGACAGTGGTTGTCCTTCATCTCCATCAGCTGAGCTTTCATCCGAACCTGCACCATGGCTACCGGCAGCGCACGGAACTGGGCCCGGACCTGGAACGGGCGATGGCCCTACTCAAAGAAGCCCGGCACACCGCCTGGATTTACCCGGTCTGGTGGGGCAGCATGC
>CAZIVQ010000537.1:0-3937 GCA_964542415.1 uncultured Bacteroidia bacterium
ACGAAAAAATAGCTGCGTTTAAATTGGGTAATTACTTTGCACCACAAGCACTAGCGTTAGTTGGGTCATCTGGTAATTAATAAAGCAGAAGTAAGAAACGCTCAAACAGAAGGTACGAATCTTGGCCGATAAGGTAAAGCTGGGATGGAGATTTTTTGGCGGTGAGCAGGGTCAGGGGAAAAATCTACACCGAATCTGGCATGTTCAGAAAAAGTCTTATTTGCCCGCTTCCCCCTTTGCCGTTTTTACTTTTTAACCTTTTGACCTTTCCCCCATGCCCCCCCTCGATGACCTCCTCCTGCTGGGTGATCCCCGCCTCTACCAAACCTGCGATCCTGTGCAGGAAAGCGAACAGCCTCTCATCTCTGGTTGGGTCGCCGATCTCCACGCCGTGATGGAAGCCATCCGGGCGAAATACGGCTTCGGCCGGGCTATTGCTGCGCCGCAGCTGGGCATCATGAAGCGGCTCATCTACCTGAATACCGACCAGCCTCGGGTGCTGGTGAACCCGGAGCTGCGGGACCTGAGCCCGGAGCTGTTTGAGCTTTGGGACGATTGCATGAGCTTTCCGCATTTGCTGGTGAAGGTGCAGCGTCACCGCAGCCTCACCGTGCATTACCGGGACGAACACTGGCAAGCGCAAAGCTGGGCGGTGCAGGATGATTTGTCCGAACTGCTGCAACACGAATACGACCACCTCGAAGGTATTCTCTGCACCATGCGGGCCGTGGACAAAAAGAGCTTTCGGTGGCGAAGGTGAGGGGTAAAACGAAGAGGATGCCGACAGCAGGCAGGATTCCGCCAAAACCACCCAAGAATTCCCCCTTAAATCCTACCTTGCTATCCCAGCCCACCCTGCTTTAATTCTACCCACATGAAACTTCTCTTACCTGGCCTGTTGCTGCTCGCTTCCCTGCTAGCCGGAAGCTGTGAACCTGACGCCCCCTCGACCACCACCGAGCCGACCCACGCCGCTTATCAAAACCTGGTCGAACTCTTCCGCACCTGGCGCGCCTTCGAGGCCCCGCCCTTGAAAGACGGTGCCCCAGACTACACCGCTGCCACCTTCGAGCAACGCTGGCCGGATTTTCTGGCGTTGCGGGAAAGGCTGCAAGCCATCGACACCACGGGCTGGCCGATCCCCGATCGAGTGGATTGGAGGTTGATTTGGGCGGAAATGAATGGCTACGACTTCAACCACCGCATCCTGAAGCCCTGGGAGCGGGACCCGGCTTTTTACCAATCCCTTTGGACCTACCGCAGCGACGTGCCTGCCCACGAGGGCCCCACCCACCATGCGACCACCGAAATCTGGACCTACGAGTTTCCGCTGAGCGAAACGGAAAAAGCCCGCCTGCTGAGCGACTTGGCGGTGATCCCCGCCCTGAACGCGCAGGCGCAGGGCAACCTGACCGGCAACGCCCGCGACCTCTGGGTCGCCGGCATCCGCGACATCCGCCGCCAAAGCGAGACCCTCGCCGCTATCCTGCAGCAGCCGGGCGTGGCGGAGGATATTGAGCTGACCCGCGCCATCGCCGCTGCGATTACCTCCACCGATCAGTTTGCCAAATGGCTGGAGCAGGAAGCCGAGCACAAAACCGGCCCCTCGGGCATCGGCAAGGAAAACTATACCTGGTACCTGCAAAACGTCCACCTGGTGCCGCTAAGCTGGGAGGATGAGGTGATGATCCTCAAGCGTGAACTGGCGCGGGCCTGGGCCTCGCTGAAGTTAGAGGAGCATCGCAACCGCGACCTGCCGCCGCTGGAGGCCGCCGATTCGCCCGAGGCTTACGACGAACTGGCCGATGAGGCGGCGGAGAGTTTGATGGAATTTCTGGAGGAAGAAGACATCGTCACCGTGGCCGATTATTTCGAGCCGGCGCTGCGCGAGCACTTGGGGGCCTTCGTGCCGGAATCGACCCGCAATTTTTTCTGGATCACGGCCCACTACGACCCGCGGCCGCTGTTTTCTCACTTCTACCACTGGTTTGAGCTGGCCCGCATGGACCACGAGCCCCACGCCCGCGAAATTCGCCGCGGGCCCTTGCTGTACAACATCTTCGACTCGCGCAGCGAGGGCCTGGCCACGGCGGTGGAGGAGATGTTCATGCAGGCCGGGCTGTACGACGATACGCCCCGGGTGCGGGAGATCGTCTACATCATGATCGCCCAGCGGGCCGCCCGCGGCCTGGGCTCCCTCTACGCCCACGCCAACGAGATGACCATGGAAGAAGCCGGGGGCATCCATTCGGCCTACACGCCCCGGGGCTGGATGAAGACCGAGAAAGAATTGCTGATCTTCGAGCAGCACCTCTACCTCCGCCAACCCGGCTACGGCACGAGCTACCTCACCGGCAAGCACCTGGTAGAGCAGGCCCTGGCCGAATATGCCCGCAGCCTCGAAGGCAGCGCGCAGCCCTTTCGCCTCAAGGACTTCTTCGACCGGCTCAATGCGATGGGGAATATCCCGATTGCGCTGGGAGAATGGGAGCTGGTGGGGGGGGAGTAGGTCTGATAGCATTCCCAAAGACCTCCGAGGTTTCGCAAACCTCGGAGGTCTAAAAACATTTCCCCAACTTCGTAGGTCTAAAAAAACCCTCACCCCAAAAATTCCATTTTTACCAAAATCTTGCTAGCTTACTCAGGCAACCCCTAGCTATGCCATTGACCCGTATTTTTATTTCCTACAGCCACGACGACGACGCCCAGGTGGAGCGGGTGCGTGCCCTGGCCGAGCAACTCAACGAATGGGGCGGCCTTGAACTGGCCCTAGACCTCTGGGAACCCGCCCCGCCGCAGGGCTGGACCGCCTGGATGGAACAGAAAATCAGATGGGCCGACTTCGTGCTTATCGTATGCTCGGCGGGCTACCAGCTAAAAATAGAAGGTCAGGGTGACCCCACCCACGGCAGAGGGGTGAAGTGGGAGGGCCGCATCATCCGCAACCTGCTGTACCAGAGCGGCTCGGTGAGCGCCAAATTCATTCCGGTTTTGCTGGGCGAAGCCACCGAAAGCCATTTGCTCACGCCTTTGGCCGACGCCACCTGGTACCGGGCCGATACCCAGGCGGGCTTCGAAAACCTCTACCGCCACCTGACCAACCAGCCGCTCTACCGACGGCCGGAACCCAAAACGGGGGTGCGCCCTTTACCCAGCCAGGGCCCGGCCCATCCCGCCCCCCTGGCCGAACCTCCGCTGGAAAGAGAGACTTCGCCGCAGGAAGATATCCGTCAGCTGGTGGGCCGTGGTGAGTTGGAGAAGGCCCTGGCCCGATTCGCGGATCAGCCCGAGGCTCCGCAGGACGAACTGATTATGTTGCAAGCCCGTTACCACAGCCTGCAGCGCGACAGTCGCATGGGCGTCATCACCTCCGAAGAGGCCGGCCGCCGCCGCGCCCAGATCACCTATGCTTTGTTAGAACTGCTGAAGGAAAGCCTATGACCCGCGTTTTCATCTCCTACAGCCACGACAGCGAGGCGCATGTCAACCAAGTGAATCAGTTGGCTTATAAAATTAATGACTGGGGTGATTTGGTCATTCGTCTCGACTTGTACGAAAGTCATCCGCCCCAGGGGTGGACAGCCTGGATGGTTGAAGAAATCAAAGAGGCGGATTTTGTGCTCATCGTTTGCTCGCAGGGCTACACTGACAAACTGGAAGGAAAAACGGAGCCCTCCCATGGAAAGGGAGTGAAGTGGGAGGGTCGAATCATCCGCAACCTGCTGTATGAAGCAGGTAGCAGGAGTGCCAAGTTTGTCCCGGTTCTCTTGGAGAATAGTCGGGATAGGCGCTTCGCGCTTACTACGCGCTTACTTAGAGAGTGAAAATGAAAGCCTTGTCCTCCCCTACACCCTATGTCCCTATGCCCTTTCATATAGGTGAGAATATGGACGGGGGACGCTGTCAGGGCTGCTCGATGGTAGTGCTTTTGCCCTGA
>CAZIVQ010000538.1:0-3935 GCA_964542415.1 uncultured Bacteroidia bacterium
CTAGGGGCAGTTAGTTATGCCTGTGGAATATTTTTCGACTGCTGAGAATAGCTGACACGATTCAAAGAACGAGCCGGGTAAACAACTGACTATCTGCTAGTTACAACTGGACACTAGTGAATATCGAACAAGGAATTACGAATGTAGAACGCTACTCTCCGTGTCCTTCGTGAAATCTCTGCCGGTTTCACCGCCATCCATGATCCGTGTCCTCCGTGGTGAAAAAAAGGGAATCAGGGCTACCAAGATGCCGGAAAATTAAGCCAAATAAAAAATCCGGCCCCATTCGACAAGCGCTGGGACCGGATCCATTACCTTACCCCTAATCTCTTGCTGCCAGCCTCACATCCGCTCGTGGAAAGTCCGGGCGATCACCTCTTGCTGGTGGGCCTTGGAGAGGCGAATGAAGTTCACGGCGTAACCCGAGACGCGGGTGGTGAGCTGCGGATAATTCTCCGGGTGCTCATAAGCATCCTGCAGGGTATCGCGGTTGAGCACGTTCACATTCAGGTGGTGGGCACCCCGGCTGAAGTAGCCGTCGAGCAGCCCAACGAGGTTTTCGAGCTGGTCTTCGCGGTCGCTGCCCAAGGATTTGGGTACGATGGAGAAGGTGTTGGAAATGCCGTCGAGGGCGTAGCGGTAGTCGAGCTTGGCCACCGAGTTGAGCGAGGCAATGGCCCCGCGGGTGTCGCGGCCGTGCATGGGATTGGCGCCGGGGGCAAAGGCTTCCCCCTGCTTGCGACCATCGGGCGTAGCCCCGGTCTTCTTGCCGTACATCACGTTGGAAGTGATGGTCAACAGCGAAAGGGTCGGGTTGGCGTCCTTGTAGCAGCGGTGCTGAGCCAAAGCTTCGAAAAACAAGGCCGTGGCTTCTTTCGCCAGGTCATCTGCCCGGTCATCGTCATTGCCATACTTGGGAAAATCCCCCTGAATCTCGAAGTCGACCGTCAGGCCTGCCTCATTGCGGATCGGCTTCACCTTGGCATACTTGATGGCCGCAAGCGAGTCGGCGATGATGGAGATACCGGCCGCGCCATAGGCCATGTCGATGCCCGGGTTGGTATCAATGAAAGCCAGCTGCGCCTTCTCGTAGTAATACTTATCGTGCATGAAGTGGATGATGTTCATCGTCTTCATGTAGACCCGGGCGATCTCGGCCATGGCCTTCTTGAAGCGGTCCATTACCTCTTCGTAGTTGAGGTACTCGCCGCTTTGCAAGGGCTCGATGCCTTGGAGGATTTGTTTGCCGTTAAGCTCTTCGCGGCCTTCGTTCAAGGCCATCAGCAGGGCTTTGGGCAGGTTAGCGCGGGCCCCGAAGAACTGAATGCGCTTTCCGAGTTCTTGGTAGGAAACACAGCAGGCAATGCCGTAATCCTCCGAGCCGCGGGCGGTCCGCATCAAGTCGTCGTTTTCGTACTGGATGGACGAAGTATCGATCGAAACCTGGGCACAGTAGTTCTTGAAGCCTTCGGGCAGGTCTTGCGACCAAAGCACCGTCAGGTTGGGCTCAGGGGAAGGGCCGAGGTTGTAGAGGGTCCGGAGAAAGCGGAAAGAAGTCCGCGTCACCTTGGTGCGACCGTCGGCAAACTGCCCGCCGATGGCCTCGGTCACCCAGGTGGGGTCGCCACCGAAGATGTCGTCGTAGGCCAGCGGGCGCAGGTGGCGCACCATGCGCAGCTTCATCACAAAATGGTCGATCATCTCCTGGGCTTCCGCCTCGGTGATCAGGCCATTTTCGAGGTCTTGCTCAAGGTAGATATCGAGGAAAGAAGAGACATTGCCCAGAGACATGGCGGCCCCGTCTTGCTCCTTGACGGCGGCGAGGTAGGCCATGTAGACCCACTGCACGGCTTCCTGGGCGTTTTCGGCCGGGCGGCTGAGGTCGAGGCCGTAACGAGCGCCCATCTTCACGATGTCTTTGAGGGCCTGAATCTGGCTGGAGACCTCTTCGCGCAGGCGGATTTTCTCGTCGCTCATTTCCCCGTCTATCGCGAGCAGGTCAGCTTCTTTGGCAGCGATGAGGCGCTCGGCACCGTAGAGGGCCAAGCGGCGATAGTCGCCGATGATGCGGCCGCGGGCATAGTTGTCGGGCAAGCCAGTGAGGATACCTTGGGAGCGGTACAGCCGGATTTCGGGATCGTAGGCCGAAAAGACCCCGCTGTTGTGGTCTTTGGTATAATTGAAGACCTCCCTGACCCGGTCAGCTACTTCCAGGCCGCGCTCTCGCACCGCGCCTTCCACCACGCGCATGCCGCCAAAGGGCTTCATGGCGCGCTTGAGCAGCTCATCGGTTTGCAAGCCCACAATCACTTCGAGGTCGCGGTCGATATAGCCAGCTTCGTGGCTGTTGATCTCAGAGATGGTTGCAGTGTCGATAGCCCGGCAGCCATCCTTTTCCCGCTCTTCCTGCATCGCTTGCAGGCAGAGCTGCCACAACTTGCGGGTAGACTCGGTCGGACCTTCCAGAAAGCTGGCATCGCCCAGGTAGGGGCGGATGTTATTCTGGACAAAATCCCTCACGTCAATTACTTGGTTCCAATAGCCGTTGACAAAACGGACTGGGGGTTTTTCGTTTACAGCGATCATAAAGGTTGGAGATTGGGTGCTGTGGGGTGGATAAAGATGGCCCCAGCCAGACGGACTAAGCCAATCCATCTTAGCTGGCGCAGGCAGTAGCCGTTGAAGGAGGGTTTCAGGTGCCTTAAAAAGGATTTCTCCTGATTGGAAGACGAAGGTAACCCACCCTCAGGGGAGAGAATATGAGAAAAGTCATTGGGGAAGCATTACTTTGTCAGGCAGCGGGGTGAAATAGGTCAGTGGTACGCCTATTGCCCCTCATGGCTAAAATGCGTAGCTTTGCGAAAATTTGCCATCTACCTACTATTTCCACATGAAACAATTGACTGCGTTTTTAAGCTTACTGGCGCTGCTGGCTTTTGCCTGCCAACCGGACAGCAACGAAGCCGAAAGTGACACCCTCGAGGCTGAGCCCGAAGCCATGGAAGAGGCCGCCGCAGAAACCGCCACCTTCCCGGCCGACAGCGTAGCCCCCGACGGCAGCAGCTACCACGGCCTGCGCATCGACGAAACCGGGGCCCAGCCCCTCGCCCAATTGCCTACCCTCCTGGCCACCAACGAAGGGGAATCTCCCGTCAAATTGACAGGCACCCTCAAGGACGTTTGTAAAGTCAAAGGTTGCTGGATGACCATGCAAGTCGCCGAAGGCCAGGAAATGCGCGTGCGCTTCAAAGATTACGGCTTCTTTGTCCCCAAGGACGCCAGCGGAAAGACCGCCATCATCGAAGGATTCGCTTCCTATGACACCACCTCGGTCGAAGACCTGCGCCATTACGCCGTCGACGGCGGCATGAGCGAAGCCGAAGCCGCCCAGAAGTTCACCGAGCCCGAGTTCTCGCTCAGCTTCGAAGCCACCGGGGTCATCATCAAAGATCCCGAAACCGCCAAGGCTGGTAGCTGATCTTTTCCGCGCCGGCCTCCCCTGACCGAATCCCCCCTTCCGGGCGGGGATTCGGTTTTTTGCTAACGGGCTCTAAGCATTTGCATGCTTTCTTTTCTCTTTTTTCTAATTTCTTTTTTCTCTCCCCGACATGACCGCCACCAACGATATACAAGCCGTCTTACAGCAACTCGGCATCACCGCTAAAAATCCCTCCACCAGCACCGGCACCCAGACTGCCCATGCTGGGGATCAACCCTATACCGACATCCGTTCTGCCGCTGATGGCCAGGTACTCGGCAGCGTGCAAATGGCCGATGAGGCCAGCTACGAACAAGTCATTGCCACCGCCCAGGAAGCCTTCAAGGTCTGGCGCGAGATGCCCGCCCCGCAGCGCGGCGAGATCGTACGGCAGATCGGCGACGCCCTGCGCGAGCACAAAGAAGCCTTGGGCAAGCTCGTAAGCCTCGAAATGGGC
>CAZIVQ010000539.1:0-3925 GCA_964542415.1 uncultured Bacteroidia bacterium
TCGAAATGACTACCCAAGCTGGCCAAGCATGAAAGCATAAATCGAGTCGGGTAGTAACCAGGAAGACCGTTTCTGACGAAAGGATACAGGCAAGAAGTGTCTTTGTATGAGAAGACAAATAGTGCTATTTTTGTCTTTCTACGAAGAGACAAGCTATGTCCAAGCACCGGGTCTTCCAGCAGCTTATCAATGATTTCATCCAGCGTCCTTTAGCGGATGTGCGCCGGCGAGATTTGCCTTTGCCGCTAGACCTACCGAAGATCATTTCTTTGTTAGGCCCCCGGCGATCCGGTAAAACCTATCTATTATTTGATGTTGCCCGGCAACTGCGACAGCAAATGGCATCGAGCCGGATCGTTTACCTTAATTTTGAAGATGATCGACTGATCCCGCTGTCTGTGGCAGACCTGAATGACCTGGTTGAGGGGTATTATGCATTATTCCCGGACCACCGGGATGAGACCGTTTACTTTTTGCTGGATGAAGTGCAGGTGGTAGAACAATGGGAAGTCTTTGTCCGGCGGCTGTCGGATCAGGAAAATTGCCGGATTTACCTGACAGGCTCTTCTTCCAAGCTATTGAGCCGGGAATTAGCGACCGCGCTTCGGGGTAGGACGTTGCCCTTCGAAGTGTTCCCGCTCAGTTTTGCTGAGTTTCTGCGATTCCGGGGAGTAGAGGTAAACTTGCCCTCAAGCCAGGGGACGGCCACCCTACAGCATGAATTAGCCCAATACCTGAAGCAGGGAGGATTTCCCGAATTGATTTTTCTGCCAGAGATCTACCACGAGCGCACCATTCGCGAATACATTGACCTGATGATCTACCGCGACCTGGTCGAGCGATTTAACCTGCGAAATCCTGCTTTGATCAAATACCTGCTCAAGCACTTTCTCAAAAACCTGGCTTCCCCCCTGAGTTTTCAGAAAGTGTACCGGGATTTGCGGGCGCAAGGATACACCATTGCCAAGAATACCGTATACGAATATTTTTCGTACCTGGAGGAAGCCTTTGTGCTGTTTGCGGTCCAGCGCTGGAGTACCTCTGTCAGGCAGCAGGCCATTAATCCGGTGAAGATTTACGGCATTGATCCTGCCTTTAAGCGGATCATGTCTATAGGGGAAGACCAGGGGCGGTTGCTGGAGAACCTGGTTTACCTGCATTTGCGGCGGACAGAACAGCAGGTACACTATTGGCTGGGGAAACAAGAGGTTGACTTTTTAGCCGAGGGACAACTCATCAATGTGTGTTTGGAACTAGATAATCCGGAAACCCGGCAACGGGAAGTAGCGGGGTTATGGGAAGGAATGGAGGCCATGGACCTGCCTGAGGCGACCCTGCTCACCTGGCATCAACGAGAAACCATTGAACAGCCAGGAAAACGGATTCAAGTTATCCCGGTGGCAGAATGGTTGCTGGCTTGAGATGCTTGCGACCAATGGGTAAGTTGCCTTCCGCAAGCACTAGGGCTTACCTGCGGTTCCACCCCCGGCTCAACGCCCTCAAGGCGTTGAGCCGACCCCGCCAGTTTGGGACCTCGGTTTGCCGGGGCGGGGTACACGCTACGCGGGCTATCTGCCACAAGCTGCCTCCCCATGCGGACCTTTGGGCCCTGACCTCGATTTATCTCCCAAACCACCTACTCATGTACCGACTTTTCCTCCTCCCCTTGCTGATGGGCCTGCTGTTTGGCCCCCTGTTGCTGCCCGCCCAGGCCACCTACGCCCCCGACCGGGTGCTGCTCCGCCTGCACGAGGGCTTTGCCCTCCACCTCCAACCCGAGACTGGCCGCTTTGGCCAGCCGACCCTGGATGCCCTGGCCCAGGAACTGGGCGTGCAGTCGCTCAAGCGCCTGCTGCCCGGCAAGCCCCGCCTGCTCCGCCAAGGTCGCCCCGACCGTGACCGCCTCCTCGTCCTGACCCTCGATCAGTCCGTGGCTGTCCCGGCCGTCGTGGCCCGCCTCGCGGCCCACCCCCTCGTGGCCTACGCCGAGCCTGACTTCATCGGGCAGGGCGGCGGCATCCAATCCGTCACCCCAGACGACACCTGGTACGGACGGCAGTGGTCCCACGACAACGACGGCAGCTTCAACGGCTCGGCCGTCGTCGATGCCGACATCGACCTGGACAAAGCCTGGACCTACACCACCGGCGACTCCAGCATCCTCGCGGTCATCCTCGACTCCGGCGGCAAACTCGACCATCCCGAATTCGCCGGGCGCATCTGGACCAATGCCGCCGAAGTCCCCGGCGACGGCATCGACAATGACGGCAACGGCCGCGTCGATGACGTGCAAGGCTGGGACTTCGCCAACGACGACAGCGACCCCACCGATGACCAAGGCCACGGCACCAACGTCGGCGGGATCCTCGGCGCTACCGGCGACAATGCCACCGGCTACGCCGGGGTCGATTGGCACTGCCAGCTGATGTTCGGCAAAATCCTCAACGACCAAAACAGCGGCTTTTACTCCTGGTGGACCAGTGGCATTTACTATGCCGTGGACCAGGGAGCCGATGTCATCAACATGTCGGTGGGCGGGGCGAGCTATTCGCAGGCCATGAAAGGCGCGGTGAACTACGCCTACCAAAACGGCGTCATCATCGTGGCTTGCATGATGAATTTCGACAACAGCGTGCCCCAGTACCCCGCAACCTACGCGAATACCATCGCGGTGGGGGCCACCGATGTCAACGACCACCGGGTAAGCCCGTTTTTCTGGTCAGTCAGCAGCGGCAGCAACTACGGCCCGCACATCGACCTATCGGCCCCCGGCAACTACATATACGGCCTGAAGTACGACTCCAACACAAACTACGGCACCTACTGGGGGGGGACTTCCCAGGCCACGCCGCTCGTGGCTGGGGTAGCCAGCCTGCTCAAGGGCATCGACCGCAGCCTGGACACCGATTCGATCCGCAGCATTTTGCGGTTCACCGCCCAAGACATGGTAGGTGACGTCGCCGAAGACCTCCCCGGCTTCGACGATTACCACGGCGCGGGCCGCCTCAACGCCAACCTGGCCCTGAGCTACGTGCTCAACCGACAGGCAGTGAGCATCTGTGAAGGCGATAATTACCTGGGGCTCACCCAAAGCGGCACCTATCCGCAATTTGTGACGGGCCCCGATGGGGACGACAGCCTGTTTGTGGTGGAATTGGCCGTACTGTCGGAGCTGCAGGGCGAGGAATACATGACCATCTGTTTTGGCGAAAGCTACGCCGGGTATTCCACCCCAGGCACCTACATCGACACCCTGCAGGCCAGCACCGGCTGTGACAGCATCCGCACCCTGAACCTGTTCATCAACCCGGAAATCCGCCTGGATAGCGTGCTCATCGTGGCTGATAGCGGCCTGAACCAAGGTCAGATTGCTCCTTTCTTCCGTGATGTCGACAGCATGTACAGCTACACCTGGGACCACGGGCCCAATACCCGGGAAGTGAGTGGGCTGGCGGCGGGAGAATATGGGGTCACGGTCAGCACCCGTTTTGGCTGCTCGGCCTACTTTTCCTTCACCGTAGCAGGGGTGGTCTCGCGTTTGGCAGGGGAAGCATGGGCGGGCTTGCAGCTATATCCGCAGCCGGTAGCCGCAGGGCAGCGGCTGAGCTTGGAAGGCCTACAGGCGTTGCCCTTCCGTTTGCAGCGGGCGGAATGGACAGATCAATTGGGTAGATCAGTTGCCACCCAAGCGTGGGCCGCCGCCCCTGGTTCCAGCCTAGCTACCCCTAAGCAGCCAGGACTCTACTTTCTCCGGTTGGTGGGAGAAAAGGGCCAAAGCTGGACCCGCAAGGTGCTGGTTTCGGCCCGGTAAGGATTCTCCGCTCGTGCCAAGCTCCCCCCCGCTCGTACCTGATTGGATCAGGGGTGAGCGGGGTTTGTTGCTAGCGTCAAAGCTGGGGCACCGCAAAGATTGCGGCGCGGGCAA
>CAZIVQ010000540.1:0-3921 GCA_964542415.1 uncultured Bacteroidia bacterium
TATTCACGCCGTCCGATAAAAAGCGTGCTTGCTACCCTTCCAAGAAGAGGTCATGACCCGACCCTGCAAGGCAGGGGAGGACAATCGTCCTTGCGATCCTGGCTTACTTTTTGCTTTTTGGTTATGCTCTTTGGCGGCAGGAGATGGTTGACTGCGACCCTGCTGGGGTCGAAAAAAACGAGCGTAAGCTACCAAGGTGCGACCTTTACTAGGTTGCACAGGCTATCGCTCCTGCTGCTCCTCTCTCGCCAAAGCGTGTAGATACGGTGTTACTCTAACCCCTTCCCCCATGCGTTACCTCGTCGCCATCGACTTTTCCGAAATCACCCCCCGCCTGCTGGAAGTGGTCCGGCAGCAAGCCCAGCCCGGCAAAGACCAATTGTCACTGGTACATGTAGCCGCCCCCGATCCAGCTTTTGTGGGCTATGATGCGGGGCCACAGGTGGTGCGCGACGAGCGGGCGGAGCAACTGCGGGAAGAGCACCGGCAGTTGGAATCTTACGCAACCGCCTTACAAGCGGCAGGGTTTGAGGCAGAAGGCTTTCTGATCCAGGGACCAACCAGTGAAAGCCTCCTCGCCAAGGCCCGGGAGTGGGAAGTGGACCTGATCGTGATCGGTTCGCATGGCCATGGGATGCTCTACGAAGTGTTGCTGGGCAGCGTGTGCCAGAGGGTGCTCAAGGGCAGCCCGGTGCCTCTCCTGATCGTACCAACTCCTGAAGATGCTGAGATACAATAGGCATGGATTCAGGTTTATTATCCGATAAATGAATCATTCGGCCCTGCAATACGTTGAGATGAATTGAAAGGTGACCTACAGATTTCCCCATCGTCTCAAACCTGTCTACAATGATTTTTTCCACCTTTTAAATCATTCTTTCACTTATTCTTATGAACCACTTCATTCAAGCCTTTTCTCCCCGTCTGCTGGCCTTTTTTGCCTTGGCAACCCTTATTTTTGCCATTGGGTGTGAGGAAGACCCCGTCATCCCTACTGCCACCTCTCCCACCATCGAGTTAGTTGATGAGGCAGGTTTTGTAGCCAATGACACCACCCTCAATCAAGGCGATACCCTGCGGGTTAAATTGAATATAATAGCAGGAACCAACGTATTGAGCAGCCTTACTTTTCTGGAAAATGGCACCGATATCGCCGCCGACCGGGTGAATTTCGGAGGCTTTCCCCTCAACGCCAATCCCACCCCGATCCCCGCTGCGGGTGAGTACGAGGTGTCGATTGTATTACCAGATCTGGCCAACGTTACCTACGACTATGCCTTCATCGCTGCTGATGATGATGGGCTGAGCGACGAAGTACGGGTTTCGGTTGCTACCGACAGCGTGATCACTACTACGCCAGTAACCGAGCTGACCGGTAAGCTGCTGCTCAACGCGGGCGGTCAGGCCGGACAGGGTGGCATTGACCTCCTTACCGGCGAAAGCACCGGTACCAAGTTTGTTCAGTCCGCCCCTAACGACACCTCCTACCTGCGCGCCGACCTCAAGGACGAAGGCATCGACATCAACCTGCCCGCCGCGCAAAACTGGAAACAAATGGTCTCTGAAGTCAATAATTCCGACCTGCGCATTCCCGATCCTTCCACCGACTTCACCACTGTTACCACCAAGGAAGACATCCTGGCGGCCTGGGCCCTCGGCGTAGATGCTTCGGCCAGCGACAAGGTCGAATTGGATGACACCTTCTTGATCTACAGCGAGCAGGATGATACCTACTTCATCATCAACACCACCAACATCGTCATTACTCCCTCTGACAACAACGACTACTACGAGTTTACGATCAAGTACTGATCGCAGGCTGTACCGCCTTAAATGAACCTCATTTTGCCCCGCTGTCTATCGACGGCGGGGCTTTTTTTGCGTTAGGGGCAGAATTGGTGCAAATTGAGTTAAGTTAACTCCATTTACCCTCATCATGAAAAAAGCCCTCCGTTTTCTATTGATTTTGCTGTTGATCATCGCTGCGGCCATCGGCCTGGGTCCCCGGCCCGATCGCCCGGCCCTCAAGGCCAGCCTGCCGACTGTCCCGGAGTCTCCCCTGGCCCTGGCCAGCTGGGTCGAAGAGCGCGAGCAGGACCAGCCTTATCTTAAACCTGACAATGAAGCCCGCCTCGTCTGGGCCGACAGCCTACTACGTACCCCTACCCGCTACAGCTTACTCTACCTGCACGGCTTCAGCGCCTCGCAGGAAGAGGGCGCAGCCATGGCCCGCTCGGTCGCGGCCCGCTACGGGTACCACCTCTACCTTAGCCGCTTGCAGGCCCACGGCCTGGAGGAGCCCGAGCCGCTGCTTTCGCTTGATGCCGACAGCCTCTACGCCTCGGCGGTGGAGGCCCTGGCGGTGGCCCAAACCCTGGGAGAGGAAGTCCTCATCATGAGCACCTCCACGGGCGGCACCCTCAGCTTAAAACTAGCCGCTGAGTTTCCCGAGCAGGTGGCAGGTCTCATCCTTTATTCCCCCAACATCCGCATGTTCGATACCAACACGCAGCTGCTGACCTATCCCTGGGGCTTGCAGGTCGCCCGGCAGGTCGTGGGGAGCGGTTACCGCGAATACGAGGCCGATGCCTTCACGCAGCAATATTGGAACGCCCGCTACCGACTCGAAGCGGTGCAGGCACTGCAACTGCTGGTAGAAAACAGCATGCTGCCGGAGACCTTTGCGGCGGTGAAATGCCCGGTTTTTTTGGGGTATTATTTTAAAAATGAAACAGAACAAGACCATACCGTCTCCGTCCCGGCCATGCTGGAGATGTATGAGCAGCTGGGGACAGCGGCAGAAAAAAAGCGCAAACAGGCCTTTCCAGCGGCCAAAGCCCACGTAATCGCCCACCCCCGGGAGTCCAACGCATTCGAAGCAGTACAGGTAGCGACCTTTGCTTTTTTGGAGGAAGTGATGCAACTCCCGGTGACCAAAACCGAACCTATGCCGGTGGTTTCTTCTCCGGCAGGGCCACCTGCTGATTAGTGCTTTCGTGCAGCAAAATAGGATTTGTGGGGCGGACTTTTCCCCCTCATTCGGATTTTTGACCCGATTATAGCGAGGGATTGAGGCATAATCCGGTCGTCTGTCGCCAAAAACAGAGTTAAACCGCATTTTTCTTTCTAAAAACACAATCCAACAATCTGCAACTTTACCTTTCCCAAGAAAAGACATAATCCGTTGATAAACAGTATTTTAATTACCAAAAAAGACATTTAACCCGCCCAGAGTAGGGAGTAGAATACAAATTATCTTAAATTTTTTCCCTTCCCGGCGAAAACAAATTTAAATTTTATCAGTAACTTGAGGTCAAAAGTGAAACTTATGCCACAAATAAACTTAAGCGAAACAGAACTTGCCGAGCTCATAAACATCTATGAATCATCGCTTCGCAAGCTGTACTTTCAGGTGCAAATGACCGAGCACACCATCCAGGAATTAAAGCTGGCCTTGCAGGAAATGCAGCCCAGCAAAGCGCAAATCAAGCCGTCATCCGTCAAGGTTTCGGTAGCTCCTCCGCCCACTGAGGCCGATGCGCCCGAGGAGGAGGAAGCGGAAGAGGTGGTCGAAAGCATGCCGGAAGAAGAAAGCAGTGCCGCAGAAACCAGCAGCGCGGCTCCCGAGGAAACCCCCGAAGAAAAACCTGCGCCCAAAGCCACTACGCGCCGCAAGCCGGGCCCCAAACCCGGCAAAAAGAAGCCCGGCCCCAAGAAAGGCAGCAAGCGCCCCGAGAAAGACGCCAAAGGCTATCGCCTGTCTGATTGGGATCAATTTGTACTCGATACCCTGGCCCAGGAAGATCGCTTGCTGAGCAAGGCTGAACTCGACCAACATGCTGAGAAATGGGTAGCCGAATCAGGCAAAGAAGTATCGGCCGAAGACCGCTACAACAAAATTGCCCGGGTGCTGCACAAACT
>CAZIVQ010000541.1:0-3907 GCA_964542415.1 uncultured Bacteroidia bacterium
TTGCGTCTTTGCGTGACCCCAAAAAGGGAAGTTATTCTTTGCGCCTTACTTAGCGGAGCGGGGGCTCATTCGGAGCGGGAGAGGAGTGGAGATATCAAGGCATCAAGGCTGATTTCTTCCCAGCTGTGGACCAGCAGGTCGGCCAAAGAAAAGTCGCCTTCGGCTTCGTACATAGAGGGGGAGGCGACCACGTACATGCCTGCCGCATGAGCGGCTCGCACCCCAGGGGGGGCGTCTTCGAGTACGATGCAATGCTTGGACATGACCTGGAGGCGCCAGCTGGCCATCAGGAAAATGCCCGGATGGGGTTTTTGCTCCGGCACCATGTCCCCAGCAAAAATGCCGGTCAGGGCCTCGGTGCGGGCTTGGCCCAATACCTGGGGCAGCAGGGCCCGCACCCCGTCGGCGGAGGCGGTGGTACAGATGGCCACCGCCCAACGGGCGGCCAGGGCGCTGTCTATCAGCTCGATGATGCCCGGGCGGGGCGCGAAGGGCTGCGCTTGCACCAGGCGGCGGTAATGGGCGCGTTTACGGGCATGGAGGTGGCGGACCAGGGCCTCGCGGTCCTCCCAACCGGCGGGCAGGCCATGGCGCATGAAGTACCGGTGCAGGCGATTTTTTCCCCCCGGAATGCGGGACCAGACAGCATAGGCCTGCTCGTCCCAGCGAATGTCCAGCTCCATCTCCGCAAATGCCTGATTGAAGGCCAGCCGGTGCCCATCGCGTTCGGTTTCGGCTAAGGTGCCATCACAATCGATCAGCAAGGCAGGCATCAGCAGGGGGGTTGAAGAAAGACCAAAAGAAAAGGCAAACGACCTTTTCTCAATATTACTGCATTCCGCTAAGTCCGCCAAATTTGCTTCGCCTTCCGCAGGGCTTTTTCCCTTCATATTGCTTTTGGGAATAGTCCGGAAAACAGCCTTATTGGGGAAGGTGCTGCTGGGGAAAATAGTTCTGGCTCGCTGCTCCAAAATCCCCGCTTGCTTGCTTGGTTTATTCGTTTTGTTTTCAACCTGCTACCTTTCATGATCCGCATATTCTACCTCAAGGACCATGTCCTGATCCACGATAAGCACCCCGATACGCTACATCCTTCCGATGCAGACAAGGTCCTTTGGATTGACCTCCAGTCGCCTACCCCTGAGGAGAGGGCCATCGTGGAGCAGACTTTTGACATCGAATACCAGACCCCGCAGGAGGCCCTGGAGATCGAAAGTTCTTCCCGCTACCTCGAAGACCACGAGACCATCGAAGCCAACAGCATGTTTATTCTGTATGAGAACCGCTCCTACGTGGCCCGGCAGGTATCTTTTATCCTCAAAGACAGCATCCTGTTTACCCTTCGACACGGCGACTCCAAGACCTTTGCCGAGACGGTGCGGAAGATGAAGAGCAAAACCCTGGGTGAAATCCGCAATGGCACCCACATCTGGCTTACCCTGCTCGAAACCCGTATCGACTACGACGCCGACTTCATCGAATTTCTGGCCAAAACCACCAATGAGATTTTCCGGCAAATGCTCAAGGAGCGCGCCATCAAAGAAGATAGCCTCTTCAAAATCGCTGAGCTACAGGAGAATACCATCCTGATCCGGGAAAGCGTGACCGACAAGCAGCGGCTCACTTCCTCGCTGCTCCGAAGCATGTACATTCGGGAAGCCGAGAAGGAGCGCCTGCGCATCATCCTCAAGGACATTTCCTCCTTGTTGCAGCACACCGAGTTTGGCTTCGAACGGCTGGAATCCCTGCAAAACTCCTTTCTCGGCCTGGTCAACCTGGAGCAGAACCAGATCATCAAGATCTTTACCGTCGTCTCGGTTATTTTCTTACCCCCGACCCTCATCGCCAGCATCTACGGCATGAACTTCGACCTGATGCCGGAATTGCACTGGCAGATTGGCTATCCTTTAGCTATTGTGCTCATGCTGCTGTCGTCCTTGGCTACCCTTTGGTTTTTTCGGCGAAAAAACTGGCTGTGATGAAGGAGCTACTGCTCCATGATTGGCCAGCTTTGGTTCTTCTAAGCTTTCTTTTTTCCCCTGCATACTGGCATAAGTTCTTGCGCATTTTTCCCTAACTTGCTCCCATGATTCGCGATTTTCTCTTTGGTAGCGCCGATGGCAACCGCTTCAACGCCTCTTTTGGGCTACTCTTGCTCCGCCTCTTCGCGGGACTTTCCATGGCTTTCAGCCACGGATTAGGCAAACTCCCCGTTTCCCCCGGGTTTATCGAAACGGTAGCTAAGCTGGGGTTTTTCTGGCCCGAGGGCTTTGCTTGGGCCGCTGCCCTCAGTGAGTTTGTCGGGGGGCTCCTCATCGCAGCCGGGCTGCTTACCCGCCCGGCCTCGCTTTTTCTGGCCATCACCATGTATGTAGCTGCTTTTATCCGGCATGGCGAAGACCCTTTTTCCTCTCAGGAAGCCTCCATGTTTTATGGCGTGGTTGCGCTTTTTTTCCTGTTCCGGGGCGCCGGAAAATATTCCGTCGACGCTTTCATCAACCGGTAATTTTCATTCACCTGTGACTTTTTTCGTAGGGGCTGTATTAACCGTGATTGCCAACCTCAAACCGCCTTCACCATGAAAAAGATGCTGTCCCAGATTCCTTTTCTGCTTCTCCGCGCCTGGCTGATGCTCCTCAGCCTGCTGGGCCTGGAAATGCTCTGGCAAAACGATCCGCCGGAATACTTTTTTTAGGTGCCAAATGGTTGGAGATGATTGGAAATGAAGCCCTGTCAGCGACTGCTGACGGGGCTTTTTTCAACGCAGGCCATAAATGCGCTCGATGATTTCGACGACCTTGAGTCCTTCCATGGCATTGACGGTAATGGGAGAGCGGCCCTTGAGGACATCGACCACGTTTTCGAAGACAAAACGATGGTTGGCCGCAGAGCCGGTGTAGCCGCCGTAATCGTTGGCGGGGGCGGCCGGGGACAAGGTCGGGGGGGCGTAGTCCCGGAGGTGGCAGTAGGCGAGCTCGTTCATGTATTGCCCGGCCAGCTTGATAGAGCCATGCTCCCCCACCACTGTGAGGCTGCTTTCGAGGTTGCGGTCCCAGACGGCGGTGGAGTAGGCGAGGGCTCCCATGCCGCCATTTACGAAGCGAAATTGAACCGTGCCGCTGTCTTCGAAGGCGGTGCTGTGCTGGTGGGCGAAGTCGTGGAAGCGGGCTTGCAGGTCGGTCATATCCCCAAACACCCAGTACAGCAGGTCGACGAAGTGGGAGAATTGGGTGAAGAGGGTGCCGCCGTCGAGTTCGGCGGTGCCGTGCCAGTCGTCGCGGCCGTAGTAGCGGTCGTCGCGGTTCCAAAAGCAGTTGGCCTGGGCGAGGTATAGGCGGCCAAGCACCCCTTCGCGCACCACTTCCCTGAGCCAGGCCGCCGGCGGCGAATAGCGGTTTTGCATCACACAAAAGACCTGCCTCGCCCGGTGCAGAGCTTCGTAGATGATGGCCTCACAATCGGCCTTGGTCAGGGCCATGGGCTTTTCGATCACCACGTGGTAGCCCGCGCGCAGGGCGGCGATGGCCTGGGGCGCGTGCAGTCCGTTAGGGGTGGCGATGCAGACCACATCCAGCGGCAGCTTAGCCGTCAGCAGCGCTTCCAGCGAAGGGAAAAACGGCGCTCCATGGTCCGCCAACCCCAATTCCTCCCGCGACCGCAGGTCGCAGAGCGCCACCAGTTCACATTCCGGCAGCGCCTCGATCAAGGCCGCGTGGCGCTTTCCGATATGTCCCAGGCCGATGACAGCGAAGCGGATGTTCATGGGGGGAAGTCAAAAGGTGAAGAGGTGAAGAGGTGAAGATGGCAAAAAGTCAAAAGGGGAAGGAGCACTACTGTCGCTCAATCGCTCATCGCTCATCGCTAAGTCGCTCATCGCTCAATCGCTCATCGCTCATCGCTCATCGCT
>CAZIVQ010000542.1:0-3888 GCA_964542415.1 uncultured Bacteroidia bacterium
CCACCGGCCGAAGGGCCAGCGGTTAAACTCCCGCTTGATGGTGAAGCGCGCGTCGATTCCCAGCATCTCCAGGGCTGTCATGGTGTAGACGAAGTCCCAGTTGCTGGTGTGCGGCGCGGCAATCATGATACAATGCTTGGCTTCGGGTGGCATGGGCTGGAAGAGTTGCCAGCCACGCAGGCGGAAAAGCAGACGAAAGAGGGCTTTTAGCATGGATGAAAGGATAAGGCTCGACTTCTAGGTTATGACGTAATACCTCCCTTCCAAAGGTCTGTTTTTTTTGGCAATAAAAAACCCCCGGCTAAGCCAGAGGCAAAGAGGTGAGGGCAACAAGGAACATCTGCAAAAGGGGGGCAGTAGCGTTAGACGCTGCAAAAAAAACAGGGCCACGAAAGGTGACCCTGTTCTTCAGTTTTCCGGCGTTAATGCAAATAATACGCCTCCAAGACGAGGAGCTCACAAGAAGTGCTGCACGATCCGGAAAATTTTATCGCCCCCTTACCTGGCCGCCTGGTTTTCATTATCGCTTGGAAGTCTGTAATTTTGGGGGTTGGCTGGGTTTTTTATTGCAGCGGGCACGAGGGTTTTTTACCGCGGAGGTCGCAAAGGAGGCGCAGAGGTTCGCAGAGAAGAAGCTGTCTTTTTTTTACCACGGAGGACACTGAGGAATTTCACAGAGAACACGGAGGTTTTTGCCAGGCATTCCGTAGGAGGCCACAGAGGTTCGACCTTGCGGTCTCAAATCGTTCCCTCGCTTGTCGCTCTGTCGCCTATCGCCTATCGCTCCGTCGTTTGTCTCATCTCTCATCTCTCATTAACCACAGAGGTTCGACCTTGCGGTCTCAGGTCGCTTGTCGCTCCGTCGCTTATCGCTTGTCGCCTATCGCCTATCGTTTCGTCGCTCATCTCATCTCTCATCTCTCATTTCTCATCTCTCATTTCTCCCCATGCAAAGCGTCGCCTTCTACACCCTCGGCTGCAAGCTGAATTTCTCGGAGACCTCCACCATCGGTCGGCAGTTTACCGGGGCGGGCTTCGAAACGCGGGAATTTTCCCAGGCTGCCGATGTGTATGTGGTCAATACTTGCTCGGTCACCGAAAACGCCAACAAGAAATGCCGCCGGGTGATCAAGCAGGCGCTGAAGCTTAACCCCGACGCTTTTGTGATCGTGGTGGGCTGCTACGCCCAACTCAAGCCGCAGGAGATCGTGGAGATTCCCGGCGTAGACCTCGTCTTGGGCGCGGGCGACAAATTCCGCATCCTGGAACTGGTCGAGGATTTTACCAAAACCGACAACCCCTGCATCTTCAACAGCGAGATCAGCAAGGTCGATGCCTTCGTGGATGCTTACTCGGTGGATGAGCGTACCCGCGCTTTCCTCAAAATCCAGGACGGCTGCGACTACAAATGCAGCTTCTGCACCATCCCCCTCGCCCGCGGCCGCAGCCGCTCCGACAGCCTCGAAAACATCCTGGGCAACGCCCGCGCACTCTCCGACCACGGCATCAAGGAGGTGGTCCTCACCGGGGTCAACATCGGCGACTACGGCAAGGACCAGCCGGGCAGCTTTCTCGACGTGATCCAGGCCCTGGACCAGGCTCCCGGGACCGAAGGCCTCAGGCGCTTCCGCATTTCCTCCATCGAACCCAACCTCTGCCACGACGAGGTCATCGCCTTCGTGGCTGATTCACAGCGCTTTATGCCGCACTTCCACATGCCGCTGCAAAGCGGCAACGACGAGCTGCTGGCCAAGATGCGCCGCCGCTACCGCCGCGACCTTTACGCCGACCGGGTGGCCACCATCAAGCGGCTCATGCCCGATGCCTGCATCGGGGTGGACGTGATCGTGGGCTTCCCCGGCGAAACCGACGCCCATTTCGAAGATACCTACCAGTTCCTCAACGAGTTGGACGTAGCTTACCTGCACGTCTTTACCTATTCGGAGCGGGAAAATACCCTGGCTCCCACCCTCACCGGCCAGGTGCCCATGAAGGTGCGGCACCAGCGCAGCCAGCGCTTGCGCATGCTTTCGGAGAAAAAGCGGCGCTATTTTTACGAAGGCTTCCTCGGCCAGACCCGGGAGGTGCTGTTTGAAGGCGGGGAAAAAGAGGGGCTGATGTTCGGCTTTACGGACAATTACCTCAAGGTCCGTTTGCCATATAGCCCCGAGCTGGCCAACGAGTTGCGGCCAGTCTCCCTGGAGCGCCTCCACGCCGATGGCACCCTCGAAATCGCGCCGGTGCCAGTGCTGGGATAATAGGGTTTTCCTGTAAAATCTTTCCCGGCGCTAATCTGCGATTAGTGCCGATTAAAGCCGGAATTTGTAATTCCCCGCTGGCTAATACGGCAAGGGAATTACAAATTCCCCGTTTAGTGCGCACCAATTCGGAAACGGATATTACTTTGGGGCACATGGCCCACTTTTTTATAGGAAAGCCCTGGCTGAAATACGGGAAAACTTGATTCTAAGGCTTCAGTTACTTATTCTATGCCGAATTTTGATTCTTAAACCCTGATCCCTGATTGGCCTGCCGTTAACGCTGTCAGGGCAAAAGCAGGAGTGGTGAGGAGCCCTGACAGCGTGGGAGCTTGATCCTTGAACCCTGAACCCTGAATTCTGAACCCTGAAATTTGGATATGCGATTTTTATTCCTGCTTCTGACCAGCCTTAGCTTTACCCTTTTTCCCCTCAGCACTCAAGCCCAAACAGACGAGCTGCCCGACACCCTGCGGATAGGGGTAAAGACCTCGCCGCCTTTCGTCTACATGAATGAATCAGGGCGAATGGAGGGGATCTCGGTGCAGCTTTGGGAAGAATTGGCGGCGGAAACGGGGCTGGCCTACGTCTATGAACAGCGCAACCTGGCGCAAATCATTGAGGGGCTAGGCCGGGGAGAACTCGACCTCAGCATCAACCCCCTGACTGTGACCAGCGAACGGCTGAAGACGCTGGATTTCACCCAGCCTTTTTACATCTCTCACCTGGCCATTGCTACCCGGGTCCGGCCGAGCAGTACCCTCTGGCAGACGGTGAAGAACTTGTTTTCCTGGAATTTTCTCAAAGTCGTGGGGCTGCTGTTCCTGGTGATCCTGATCTTTGGGGTGCTGGCCTGGGCCTTTGAGCGGCGGCAGAATCCGGAAGAATTTCAGCCAGGGGTACGCGGAGTCTGGAGCGGCATCTGGTGGTCGGCAGTGACCATGACCACGGTGGGCTATGGCGACAAATCCCCCCAATCACTGGGCGGGCGCATCGTGGCCCTGGTCTGGATGTTTACCGCCATCATCATTATTTCGGGCTTCACGGCGGGGATCGCCTCTTCCCTCACCGTAAACCAGCTCGACACCGGCATCACCGGCCTCAAGGACCTCAAACGGGCCGAAGTAGGCACGGTCACTGCCTCGGCCAGTGCCCAGTTTCTGGACCGGCAGCGCATTGCTTTCGAGGGCTTTGAAGGCCTGAGCAGCGCCCTGGAGGCCTTGGAGAAAGAAGAACTCGACGCCCTGGTCTACGACGAGCCCATCTTGCGCTACGAGTTGCTGCGGGGTGACTTCGACGGCCTGCACGTGCTACCCGCTAGCTTCAACATCCAGTACTACGCCTTCGCCGTGCCCCGCGGCAGCGCCCTCGCCGATTCCCTCAATCCCCCCTTGCTCGAACACATCCGCGACCTGCGCTGGAAGACGATGCTAGAGCAGTATGAGCTGGATGGGGAGTAGAATCGCCCATTTTTTCTACTAAGTAACGCAGCAGCGCAGCGTTCGCAGAGGTAAACACCATGCCCGCCTCCCTGCCAGATGGAAAGGATGCGGGCATCACCTAGTGCTTGCGAAGGAAAGTAATTACCTAATTTTAAACGCAGGCATTTTTTCGTGGGACAAGGAAGAAA
>CAZIVQ010000543.1:0-3878 GCA_964542415.1 uncultured Bacteroidia bacterium
CTTACAGCACCACCTGCAACCCAAACATGACCTGCCGGGGGGCCAGGTAGCGGGCGGGGTTGTTCGGCGGGGTGCCCCGGTCCTGCGGGTCGGGATAGGAGGGGTCGCGCCAGGTGAAAGGCACCTCGTCGCCCGGTTCCCAAGCCCGGCCCGTCACCCCGTTGAGGATGGTGGCGGAACGAAAGTCGGTGAGGTTCTTGACTTCTACGCTGAGCGACACGCGGGATTGCCGACCCCACTTGAAGTCGCGGCTCAGGCGAAAATCCATCCAGAACCAGGACGAGCCGGTCTCTGAAAAGGGCTGGTCCTCGACGATCTCCCAGCGCGGGCGACCCGAATCCTCGGTGCCGGTCTTCTCGAAGGGGGTGTAGCGCAGCCCGGATTTCCAGGTAGCAGAGAGCGTGGCCCGGAAGCCATCCAGCGGAAGGTTGCCCAGATAAGCGGTAGAGTCAGGGGTGAAGATGAACAGCCCCTTGATGTCCAGGGGCCGGTCCCAGGCCAAAAATTGCTCCTTGGTGGTGTTGACAAAGCCTTGCTGACGGATCTGCAGGGCCGATTCGGCCGCTGTATTGGATTTGCCCGTGGCAATTTGGTAGGCACCGTTAATGCTGCCTAGGAACCACTCGCCAACACGCCGGGTCAGCCCCACTTCGATGCCGCGGATGCGGGCGTAGTCTTGGTTGATGAAGAAGGTTTTCTCCACAAAGCGCCCGGTCGCATCCTGCACTTCTACCCGCCGACTCACGATGTAGTCGAATTTGTCATTGTAAAAAGCGGTCATGGTCAGCGCCCAGTCCTTGTTCAGCTGCGACTTGAGGCCCACCTCGTAAGAGACCGTCACCTCTGGGTTGATGTTGGGGTTGCCGAGGTTGGAGAGAAAAGAACGGTCCTGGTAGACCGGATCGAGACCGGCGTAGACGAAGCGCGGATGTGGCAGCCGCATAGCGTGGCTGTAGTTGAAGTATAGGACGTTGTTTTCGGTCACGGGGAAAGACACCCGCAGGCGCGGCAGCAGCCGGGCTTTCCAGCGACGGCCCAGCAGGCCGAAGGTTTCTTCTTGATAGGCCTCGCGGGTAGCGGGCAGCACCGGCGCCTCGGGGTTCTCCACCGACTCGTCGGCAAACTTGCCCGGGGCCCAGTAGTTGAGGCGCGCCCCGATCACGGCGATGATGCCTTTGTACTGGATTTCGTCCGCTACGAAAAAGCCTCCGGTCGCGGGCTTCACATTCCAGAAGTCGCTGCTGCGCCCTAGGCTGGTCGAAGGCGTGGTCACCGAATCACTAATGCGGATGGGCGCGCCTACCCATGGCCGGGTCACGTCGATCCATTGGTACTCCTGCTCCTTGTGCTCTTGCCCCAAAGTGAGGTAGTGAACCTTGTCTTTGGTTTCAAAGGAGAATTTGGTCTTGAGGGTATATTCTGAGGCATAGTGGTCGTGCCAAAGGGTCGCAATGCCGCCATTGTTGGTCAAGCCAGGGCCAGGAAAAACGTAGACCACCTCATCGTCGGGGTTGAAGACATCTACCGGATCGGTGACGATGGAAGCCGGGTCGAAGAGGCGGTCTACCGTCTCGGTGCGGAAAGGCCGGCCGTTGGCGTCGGCGCGCAGGTTGGTGAAGAGCCGACCCAAGGAGACATCCATGGTCCACTGATTGCCCAGGACGGTGCGCAGGTTTAGCACCGTGAGGTTAGAATGGTGGGTGTAGGTATTGGCTTGGTCGAGGTCGAGGCTGAACGGAAACTGAAAGCCCGGTTGCACCACCTCATCGTTGCCGATGATCTGCAGGGAGCGGGTGCTCTGGTTGACGTTGAGGCTGTGCTGGTTGGTCAAGGTCAGTTTGAGGCCCGGGCGGAGGGTATAAGCCAGCTTTACAGTGTTAGACCAGCGATTGTCCTGCCGGGGGGCCCAGATAGAATCGTTGGTGGGGAAGAGGGAAGAATGAAGCTGGTTGGCCTGGGCGCGGAAGAAGTTGTCGGAGAAATAAGCACTACCACTGATAAAGAAGGTAAGTTTGTCGCGAATGATCGGCCCGCTGAGCGAGCCGCTGATATCATCGGTGTTCCAACTGGGTCCCTGGTTGACGTTGAAGCCAAGGTTGTCGCGGCGCCATTGCCCCTGGGCACGCCATTTTCTCCCCCCTTCCTTAATCCGGGTCAGGATCACCCCGGAGCTACCCGTGCCGTATTCCACATCCGAGCCGCCGGTGATCACCTCCACATCTTTGACCGCATTGGCATTTACATCCACCCCAAACCCCGTCCCGGCCAGCGGGTCTTGCGCGTTGATCCCATCAATGAGGTATTCGGTTTCGTAGACCCGCCCCCCGCGCACCTGCAAGCCATCGGGGGTCTGGTTGACCCCCACTTGCATGGCCGCCACGTCCTGCACGTTCAGCACGCTCATCTCAGCGATTTGGGCCTCGCCGATCTTCACGCTTGATTGGCCCGACTCCAGGTTGATCAGGTTGCGCTCGCCCACGATTTCCACCTCGCCCAGGGTCTGCACCGAGGAGCCGAGGCTGACCTCCATGCGCTTGGTGCCCCCAGCCGGAATCACCACCCCGTTATAGATTTTCTCCCCGTAGCCAATGAAGGTAAACTTGACCGAGTAGTCGCCGGGCTTGAGGTTGCGAATGCTGAAGGTGCCGTTTGCTCCGGTGTAGGCCCCGGCGTAGGTCCCGACCACAATGACAGTGGCCCCGGGCAGGGGATCGCCCGTATCGGCGTCTTTGACTACCCCGGAGAGGGTGCCGGTTTGAGCCCAAAGCGCCGGACTCACAAACAGGATCAGGAAAAAAGCAAACAGGCGTGGCATGTAGGGTAGATTGGTTTGGGGCAAATATCGAAAGGCCAGGGGGGAATCGCAACGCAGGGGCTTGGTGGCTTGCCATATTTGAACACCCCCCAAAGGGAACACAGGTTTTTTTGCAAAGTTTTAACAGTATGGCAACAATTTTTGCCCCCCACTCGACCTGATAATCTTATCAGTCCATAGCTAGCAAAACCCCTGATTTTTAAGGTAGGCCTCCGATTTTTTTTAGAAAATTATCAATACCTGGCAAGATGGGTACCAAATGAAACCGGCTAAAGTACTAAGCGAACAAAGGTAAAAAGCTGGAAGTCAGTTTGAAAATTCAATAAAATCTCCTAATTTCCTTATTACAAAGTTTTGAATCCTATCCGAGGACAGATTAAGCTACTTCCTTTACTACTGCTGCTGTCGCGATTGAGGACTAAAACACTTGCGTTCTTTGCCGGTGCGTTTACCATTCGGTACCTTTTTTCGCCAACCTTTGGTTGCAAAATTGTTAACGGAAATAAACTGCTCGCGCTTTAGCGCCGGCACCCCTACTACATGTTAGCTCTGCGGAACGCAGCCCTGCTTAGGCTGTACCGCTGGGACAGAACCAGGACTACTACTCCCCACAAACGCCTGCCCTTCCGGCAGGCGTTTTTTTTGTAGGTTTACCCCATGGCCTCTCCGCGCATCCTGGTCGCCGCCCTGGACTGGGGGCTGGGACATGCTACCCGTAGCATGCCACTGATTAAGGCCTTGCTCACCGCCGGTGCCGAACCCATTTTGGCCAGCAGTGGCCCGGCCCTGGCCCTTTGGCGCCAAGCCTACCCAGACCTGGTCCACGAGCCGCTGCCTGCCTACGACATCCGCTACAGCCCAGGCCCCAGTCAGGTGACCGCCCTGCTCAGGCAAGTGCCCCGGCTGCTGCGCACCATCCGGGCCGAGCAGCAGGCCACCCAGGCCCTCGCCCGGCGCTACGGCATCCAAGGCATCCTCTCCGACCACCGCTATGGGGTGCGGGTGCGGGGCATCCCCTCTGTATTTATCGCCCACCAGCTGGCTTTGGCCATGCCGCCTGGCC
>CAZIVQ010000544.1:0-3875 GCA_964542415.1 uncultured Bacteroidia bacterium
CTACGCCTTTGTGGAACATCAGCGGCAGTTGACCCACTATGCCCTCGACGGCCGCCCAGGCCGGATACAGAGTGGCAGCGAAGTCGTCAACCACCCGCAAGCCCCACCTGCCGCTGCCGAAGACGCACCTTATGCGCCCGAGCCGATAGGTATCCGCAGCGAGGAACCGCTTGTCGCCGAGGCTTCGCCCGTGATTCGTGACCTGCGTGCCCCGCAGGCTGGCATCAGCCGGGGAGCGACCGAGACCATCTTGCACCTGGAAGTTCCGGGCATGGAGGCCTACAGCCCCCTGCTTACCTTCGACCGGCCCCATGCGGCACAGCATAGTTGGGGTCTGCTCATCGGTAGCTACACCCACTTCAACGACCTCACCCAATCGGTGGGGCGCTTCGAGCGCATCTGGCACGAGGAAATCTTTGTTTTCTGCGAAGAAGTCAACGAAGTGCCGGTTTACAAACTCGTGCTGGGCCAATACGCCGACAAGGAAGTCGCTCAAGGGTATGCTGACGCCATTTACCGCATTGGCAACCAGCCCGTTACCTTGCTTGACCTACAAGGGCTGTATCGTTAAGGCCAGAAAGAATTTAGCACTAGAATGGCACCGGGTTTTAGGCTCCGGTGCCTTTTTTTTTAAGGGCGTCTGATCGCTCGGACAGAATAGGGCAGAATTTCCAGAATGGGACAGAATTGCAGGTCTGGGACTCCGGGCACTGGAGATTTACAGAATGGGTAGAATGGAGAAGGTGGGGCAAAATATTTTTTATTCTGTAAATCTTGGCAAATCTTGTACATCCTGTCCATCCCCTCACTTTCCAGCTCAGCTGACTTTTGTTTGAAAAATGGTATATTTCGCCCAAATTTACCGATGAAAACTTGGCGGCATAAATCTTCCACTGGCATCGTGGGCCCAGGTTTTCTCTCTGCGGTGAAAAGCAGCTCTACATGAACGTGTTGATGTACCCCCTTTTCTCTGGCCTGACAGCCTGTCTTTTGTGGATGGGCCTTCAGGGAATTAGGCCTTCTGAAGGTTCGGGAAACCTGCAACCAGACAAGCAGCCTCCCGGGCTGGAGTTGCAAGAGGTGATTACCGGCAACATCCGCCCCAAGTCGGTAGTGCATTCGGGCAAGGGGCTGTTTTTTGCCCAAAACATCATGTACCGTCATTCTATCACGGTTTACAACCGCGCCTACGAGTTGGTGGCTACCATTCCCGATGCGGTAGAATTATCGACTTTCGGGCATGAGGGCTACCAGGGGATTTACCAAGGCTCGCCGGTAGAGGTGGCTTTTTCTCCCGATGGTCGCTACGCTTGGGTCTCGAACTACAAGATGTACGGCGAGGGCTTCGAAGCTCCAGGAAATGACGATTGCCCGCCGGGGGAGGATTATGATTTCAGCTTTCTTTACCGGATCGACACCCGGGATTTTCGCATTACGGACCTGGTCAAGGTCGGGGCCGTCCCCAAATACGTGGCTGTTTCTCCCGATGGGCGCTGGGTCCTCGTGACCAACTGGTGCAGCGGAGACCTCAGCCTCGTGGATGTGGCGACGAACCAGGAGGTCCATCGCTTGGGGCTAGGTCGCTACCCCCGCGGAATAGCTATCGACGCGAAGTCGCGCTATGCCTACGTGAGCGTGATGGGGGATGACAAGATCGCCATCGTCAAGCTCTCTGACTATTCGGTCCAGTGGATCGAGGGGGTAGGCAAGACGCCCCGTCATCTTTGCCTCGGCCCCTCGGGACGCTACCTTTACGTGAGCCTCAGCCGGGAAGGCAAAGTAGCCAAAATCGACCTGACCAAGCGGGAAGTGGTCAGTACCGCCACCACCGGCCGCGAGGCCCGTAGCATGGTTTTGACCCCGGAAGGCAATTACCTCTACGTCGTCAACTACCTCGACAACAGCCTGAGCAAGGTGCGCACCCGGGACATGAAGCGCATCGAGACAGAGAATACCCGGGCCAAACCCATCGGGGTTACCCTCGACGCCAGCCGCCGCCGGGTATGGGTAGCTTGCTACACCGGCAGCCTGATGGTCTTTGAGGACAAAGCGTATGTCCCCCAGACCCTGCTGCCGGAAGTGCCCCTGACCGAAGCGGGCCCGCTGCCTCCGATGAAGCGCCGCTCTTCTTCCCCCTCACTGTTTTCGCCCTTCACCCCGGCTTCGGCGGGAAGCCCTCCTCCTGACCCCAATTACTACGTTTACCGGCCCGTTCTTCCTATAGCCGCCCCGCCCAAAGAGGCCGCGCCGCTGGCCACCCGGGAGAAACCGGCGACGCCTTCCCCACCTGCTCCGGCGGAGAAACCCGAAAAAAAGCCCGTCTCTCTGGCGAATGAGGCTCCCCCTGAACGCCCGCTCAATGCCCGGGTCAGGGCCATCCCTCCCCGAGAGGACAGCCCCCCGGTAGCCAACCGCCCCACCCAGGCATTTTACCTGATCGCGGGGAGCTATCAAGACCGGGCCAATGCCCTCCAACGACAAAAAGCTCTGGTGGCCTTGGGGTTTGAAGCCCAGGTGCTCGCTAGCAGTCAAGGCTGGTACCGGGTGTCGATCCAATCTCACCCCACCCGCCTCCTGGCCGAAACGGCCCAGCGCCTGTTGCTCCAAAACCAAAACATCGATGCCTGGATCTACCAGCCCTGAATCCTTTGACGTGCTCATCTCCGGGGCGGGCCCGGCGGGCGCCACCACCGCCCTCGCCCTGCGCGAAAGCGGCATGAAGGTAGGCCTGCTTGACAAAGCCACCTTTCCCCGCGACAAGATCTGCGGCGATGCCCTTAGCGGCAAGGTGGTTTCGGCGCTGAAGTACCTCGATCCCGCTTGCCATGCGGCCCTGCTAGAGATGCCGGAAAAACTCGGCTCCTGGGGCATCCGGTTTTTTGCGCCCAACCGGCAGCTGCTGGACATCCCCTTCCGCTCCGAACGCCAAGCTACCGCCCAAGCCCCCGGCTTCATTAGCAAACGGCTCGATTTCGATGCCTTTTTGGTCGACCTGCTGCGACAAGCGCCTAATATTCTGCTGCAAGAAGGCTACCGGGTCACCTCTATCGAACGGCAAGGGAGCCAACTGATCGTTTCCGATGGTCAGCGTCCTTTGCAGGCGCCGCTGCTCATTGCAGCCGATGGGGCCCAGTCGCTGGCAGCCAAGAAGCTGGCGGGCCACCAGCTCGACCCCCGCCACCACAGCGCTGGGGTCCGGGCCTACTTTCGGGGAGTGACGGGCTTTCATGCCGAGAACTTCATCGAGCTGCACTACTTGCAGTCGCTGTTGCCGGGGTATTTCTGGATTTTTCCCCTGCCCAACGGTTGGGCCAACGTGGGTTTGGGGATGCTCACCCAAGATGTGAGCCAGGGCAAGGTAGACCTCAAGGCCAAGCTACAAGAAGTGATCGCCACTGAGCCCGCCTTGAAGGCGCGTTTTGCGCAGGCAGAGATGGTGGATCCGGTGCGGGGCTTTGGCTTACCCCTCGGCTCCAAGCGAAGAAAGCTTTCCGGCGAGGGGTTTATGCTGACCGGGGATGCGGCTTCGCTCATCGACCCGTTTACGGGGGAAGGCATTGGCAATGCCATGCTGAGCGGGCGCATCGCGGCAGCGCAGGCCGTGGCTTGCCACGAAGCGGGAGATTTTTCGGCAGCTTTTCTCCAGCCTTACGACCAAAAAGTCTACGCCAAAATGGGCCGCGAACTCCAGCTCAGCTACCAGATGCAAAAGCTGGTGCGCTATCCCTGGCTCTTCAACTGGGTGGTAAATAAAGCCAACCGCAATAGCTCGCTGCGCACCATGATGACCATGATGTTCGAAAACTTGGACCTGCGCAAAGAGCTGAGCCGCCCGGGGTTTTATTGGAAGTTGTTGGTGAATGGGTGAGGGGGGG
>CAZIVQ010000545.1:0-3869 GCA_964542415.1 uncultured Bacteroidia bacterium
AGCATGTCGACCTCGGTCCCCGGGTGGTGCTGGACGAAGAGCGCTGCATCAATTGTACCCGCTGCACCCGCTTTACCGAGGAGATTTCTGGCTCCCACCAGCTGACCATCATCGGCCGGGGGGACAAAAACTTCCCCGGCACGCCTCCCGGAGAGACCTTCGATGAGCCCTACTCGATGAACACCATCGACCTCTGCCCCGTAGGGGCGCTCACCAGCAAGGCCTACCGCTTCAAAGCCCGGGTGTGGGAGATGGCCCACGCCCCGGCCATCGACATGAACGATGCCACCGGCGCCAATGTCTTCGTCTGGATTCGCGACAACAAGGTCCTGCGCATGACCCCGCGCCACAACCCCGCCATCAACGACTACTGGATTCCCGATGCCCATCGCCTCAACGTGGGCTTTTACAATGACAACCGCGTGTCGGGGGTCAAAGTCAAAGGCGATATCCCCATCAACTTTGATGAGGGCATAGAAAAAGCCGCCAGGCTGGTCAAAACGCAAGGCAAGGATATCTTCTTCCTCGGCTCGGCCTACGCCTCGATGGAGAGCAACTTTGCGCTGCGCGAATTTGCCCGCCACTGCGGGGTAGAGACCCTTCATTACGTGCCGCATGTGGAAGAAGGCACCGGCGATGGCTGGCTCATCTCCGACGACCGCACCCCCAACACGGCGGCCTGCGAGCTGCTGGGCTTCACAGCCATCAGCCCCGAAGAAATCAAAGCCAAGCTGGAAGGGGGGGAAATCTCCTTTCTTTACAGCCTGGAGAATGAGCGGGCCTTCGAAATCATCGGTTCGGCAGTCAAGCACGCTACCGTGATCGCTCACGGCATTCATCGGATTGAAACCTACGATCGCATCAACCTGCTGCTGCCGGCGGCGGTGTCTATCGAAGGCGAAGGGACTTACCTCAACCAAAAGCAGATTCCGCAGGTATCGACCCTGGCCAAGCAGATCAAGCAGATGACGCCGGAACAATGGATGCGTTTGCCTAAAAGCCGCATTGATAAAGGGGCGGTAGCCGTAGACCGCTGGCGCAACCTCGAAAACATTTTTGACGTGCTGCCCAGCTGGCGCTTGCTCAGCCAAGTGGCCCGGGCCATGGGGATCGATATGCCCTACGAGCATCACCAAGACCTCTTTCCGGTCATGCAGCAGGCATTTCCTTTACTCAAAGGCCTCAAGGTGTCTTATAAGCCCCCCAAGCACGCCTTCAAGTCATCCCAACTAGAGTTTGCCCCGCAGTGGGGTTCGCGTTAAGGTAAGTGGTATGCGAAGCGGAGACAAGCGATTGAGCAACAAGCAAGGTAGGAACAGGCGACACGCCTGACACCTTCACATTTTCACCTCTTCACATCTTCACATCTTCCCTCCCTGTCCCCATGCAGCTGACGCCCGCCGATATCAAACGCCTCTACGGCAGCCAATTCTGGATTTTACCGGAATCGGGGTTGGCGGTAGCACCGGCGCCTATGACCAAGGAAGAAGCGGCGGCGGTGGCGCCCGAGCCAAAACCAGAGCCAGCTCCCCAACCGGCAGCTGAGCCAGCCACTCCCCCAGCTCCCTCCTACCCTTTTTTGGAGATCGGGGCTACGGCTACCTGGAAAATGAAAGCCAAAGCTACCTTGGCCCTCATTCTGCACAAAGACGAATACCTCAACCGCAACCTCACCCAGCGCTTGCAGCAAGCGGTGGTGGCCGCCGGGATCGACACCTCCCTGATTGGGTTCGGGATTTTGGAGGGGGAGGGTCCCACCTGGAATTTGCTCGACATGCCCGTCAACACGGGGGTCCTGTTTCACGACCTCGACGGGCGCTTCAAGGGGGTGGTGGAGCACAAGCACAAATGCTTTATTCACTCCCCGGCCCTTGCGGATTTAGCGGCCGAACCAGACTTGACCCCCAAGCTACGCCAAGCCTTAAGAGAGGCGCAATCGCGACTTTGAGTTACCTCATGCCTCCGGGTTAACGCCAAATTTTTGCTTCATGTCTCCATCCCGCCTGCTATTTGGCACCAATAACCCCCACAAGCTCCGCGAAATCCGGGAGATTGCAGGGGAGTCCTATCAGGTACTGAGCCTGGCCGACCTTGATCTGGTACTCGAGGTAGCAGAAACCGAACCTACCCTGGAGGGAAATGCGGGCCTCAAAGCCCGGGCCTATTTTGAAGCCAGCGGGGGCGTGCCTTGCTTTGCTGACGATACCGGCCTGGAAGTAGAAGCCCTGCATGGCGCTCCCGGGGTGTACTCGGCCCGCTATGCCGGGGAGGCGGCTACTTTTGAAGAAAATGTCCAAAAATTGCTGCGGGAACTCGGGGAGGAAACCCATCGCCGGGCACGTTTCCGCACCGTGATTGCTTTTTTTGATGGGAAGCAGATGCGCCACTTCGAAGGGGTGGTGGAAGGCCACATCACCCGTGAAACCCGGGGAGAAGGAGGCTTCGGGTACGATCCGGTATTTGAGGCAGAAGATAGCGGCCGGACGTTTGCCGAAATGACGCCAGCCGAAAAAAATAAGGTCTCTCATCGCGGCCGGGCAGTACGCCTCTTTGCCGCCTTTTTAATGCCGCAAGGATGAGTTCACTCCGCCCCAAACCCTACATCATCGGTATCTGTGGCGGCAGTGCCTCCGGCAAGACCTTTCTGCTGCGACAGTTGATCAACCAGCTCCCCGAAGAAGCCCTCACCCTCATTTCTCAAGACAACTACTACAAAAAGCTCGAAGAGCAGGAGCGCGATGAAGAAGGCCTGGTCAACTTTGACCACCCAGACTCGGTCAACCTCCAGGCACTGGAACATGACCTGCATAGCCTGATCGAAGGCAAAACGGTGGAGTTGGAAGAATATACTTTTAACAACCCTAAGATCACCCCCCGCCTGCTCAGCCTCAAGCCTTCTCCCCTGGTGATCCTCGAAGGCCTGTTTATTTTCTATCGCCCCGAAATTGCGCAGCTCATTGACCTGAAGGTCTTCGTAGAAGCGGATGAGCACATCAAACTAGCCCGGCGCATTCGCCGTGACCATTCTGAAAGAGGGTACTCGATCGACTCCATCCTCCGCGACTACGAAAAATTCGTTGCCCCCATGTACCATCAGTTTGTCGCCCCCACCCGCAAGGTAAGCGACCTCATTATCCCCAACAACCGGCGCATGTACCGGGCGGTGCAGATGCTGGTCAACCACTTGCGAGCGGTGCTGGAGGAGAAGCAGGCGGAAGTACAGGAGTAAGGAACGCTTCCAAAATAGCCCTATCCATCTTGCTTGATCTTCCCGACGAGCCGGGACAGGTCTGCGCAATCTCGCATGATTTATTTCGTCACCGTTCCAAACCACCCGGGCGAAGGTCAGGTCGGTAGCAGCAGGGTACTTATTCCTTTTCGCACTCCCAGAGGTTGTTGTCCTCGTCTTCAAACCAGAACTCCTGGTTAGTCAGTCGCTTGATTTCCTACTCGGTGGTGTTGCCGTCGACGTTTATTTCCAGCTTCTCTTTGCCATCTTCCCAGTTCCACTCCCCCGACTGAGAAATAGAGAAGAAATCGAGCTTCAGCGAATAGGAAAAATCGCCATCAGATTCAAACTCCAATTCGATGTTGGCACTGTCAGTTGGCTGATTCGCTGCCTCCTTTACGATCCAAGTCCCGATCAGGCGGGCTTTTTTGGTGCGCAAGCTAAAGTTGGGGCCATCTTCGTAAGTTCCGCAACCGATAGCGAGGGCGATGGCCAAAGCGGTAACCATCGTGATGTTTTTGCGTGCCGTGTTTTTCATTAGAGGAATGGCTAGTGCTTGCAGAGCTAAATTCTTAACCATTTAAACTTGCCCTTTTTCCGCGGTACTGCGTCAAAAAGTCTTCATCTGCCTCGGCAGACT
>CAZIVQ010000546.1:0-3863 GCA_964542415.1 uncultured Bacteroidia bacterium
TTTATCCCAGCCGTAGGCTTAGCCGGATTCTCGGACTCGGCGCATGCCGATTCGCGATGACAGCTTGAGGGGGCCTTATCATCCCCTTATGACCTGTCTGACTACCCAGAAATCAAGCCTCAAAAGAGCGAAGTCCTTGATTTTTTCATAGATACAGCAGGCACATCTATAACATCGTTAGTTTTTATATCATAAAAAATTTTCCCGCCGGAATAATTTCGCGGGAGTGTCAGCGAGCGGATTTTTCCAGGAAATGCGAAGCCTTGCTTTTTTCTTTCTGGCGTCATTCCTTCCCCTTTTCCCCTCCCAACAACGCCATCTTCTTCATCCACCCATCCAGCAAATCCAACCAGGGATTCAGGTAGTCGTTGCCTTCGGCCATAGAAAAGCCGTGGCCACCTTCGGAGAAAATGTGCAGCGCAGCCGGCACCCCTTCGCGCTGGAGCGCCTGGAAATAGCGGATAGAATTTTCGGGGGGGACGCTCTTGTCGTCGAAAGCGTGGAGCAGAAAAGTCGGGGGCGTATCGGCGTCGACCTGGAGCTCACTGGAATAATACTCGACCTTGGAAGGCGGCGGGTCTTCTTTAAGCAAGTTGCGGAAGCTCCCCCGGTGGCTGAAGGCCGTATCGCCAGTGATCACGGGATAAATCAGGATGCTGAAATCGGGGCGGCTGGCTTGCTGGTCGATGCGGTTTGTAGCACCGCGGGTGCCGCGGTCGTAGTGGGTACTGAGGGTGGAGGCGAGGTGCCCCCCAGCCGAAAAGCCCATCACCCCCACCCGCTCGGGGTCGACGTTGAATTCAGAGGCACGGCTGCGGATGAGGCGCATGGCGCGGGTCGCGTCGTCGAGGGCGATATGGTCGCTACAGCCCCGCCCCGACCAATGTGGCAGGCGGTACTTGAGCACAAAAGCCGCCACGCCCCGGCGGTTAAACCACTTGGCGACCTCGGTGCCCTCCCAGTCGTAGGCCTGCAAGTAGTAGCCGCCGCCCGGACAGATCAGTACCGCGGTGCCGTTAGCGCGGTAGGCTGGTGGCAAAAACCCCTCGATTTCCGGCTCCTGCACGGCGAGGGTCTTTCGCCCCCTTTCTTCCAATATGGTTACGCGGTAGGCCGAGTCCACCGGGCAGTTGGGGACGCCCTCGGGCCAGAGTTTGATGAGGGTAGATTGAGCCAGAGCCAGCGGCAAGCTGGTCAGGCAAGCAAGGATTAGGAGAATGAGTTGTCGCATGAAATAAAATTTGGGGTGGAGAATCGGTTGACGCAGGCTTGGCCCTACCTGACACCACCGGATGTGAAATTCGACCTTAGAATAGACATTTTCCTCAAAATACCCCAACATGAACCGATTTATTCCCCTTATCGGCCTTTGCAGCCTGCTTAGCTGCGGCTGGATGGCCTGCCAATCGCCCGCCTCAGCCCCCGAAGGACCAGCCCTGCCTCAGATCATCTTTGATACCGACATGGGCCCCGATTACGACGACGCAGGCGCTTTGGCCATGCTTCATCACCTGGAAAAAGCAGGCCATATCGACCTGCTTGCCACCATGACCAGCAACCAACATCCGGCCGTTGCCCCGACCGTAGATGTGATCAATACCTACTTCGGCCACCCGGATCTACCTTTGGGCGTGCCTGCCGATACCAGCGCGCCGAATTTTGTGCGGGAAGAAAACCAATGGAACCAGCGCCTCAACACCCGCTTTCCCTACGACCTCAGCGGGCAAGGCCAACCCGCTCCCCTGCTCTATCGGCGCTTGCTCAGCCAAGCCACCGACAGCAGCGTGACCCTCGTCACCGTAGGCTTTGTCACCAACCTCGCCAATTTGCTCCAAACGTCTCCCGATAGCCTCAGCCCCCTGGACGGCCAGGCCTTGGTAGCCCAAAAGGTCAAACGCTGGGTCTGCATGGGCGGGAGCTATCCCGAAGGCAAAGAATTCAACCTTTTCATTGATCCCGGGGCTTCAGCCTATGCCATCGAACATTGGCCTACCAAAATCATTTTTTCCGGGGGAAAAATTGGCCCCCAAATCCTAACCGGGCCCCGGCTGGTAGCCGAAACTGACTCCACCAACCCGGTTCACGATGCCTACCAGTACTGCATGGCAACATTTTTCCCCGACAAACCCGAGCTCGACGGTCGCCCGAGTTGGGACCAAACGGCCGTCCTCGTCGCTGCCCTGGGGGTCGAGCCCTGGTTTCGCAGTGTGCCTGGCCGCTGCCTGTTCGATCCTGCTACCGGCTTTAATAGCTGGGACAGCAGCGCCACCGGCCATTTCTACCTGACCTTCGCCCAACCCCCGGACTCTGTGAAGCGGGTGATTGAGGACTGGATGATTGGGGAGAAATAAAAAAAGGAAGACCGGTTAGGTCCGCCAGCCCCAAAAGCCAGCCTGAACCTGACCGATCCCAAAGCCTAAGCCTGCAAATGCCGCCAAGGCCCGGTGATGGCAAAGGTCAGCCCGTAGTGCTGGATGTTGACAAACATCGTCTTGCCGCTGGGCGAAAAGCAGGCCCCGGTCAGCTCCGAGTCGGGGTGGCCGACATTGAGGCCAAAGGTGAAGAACTCTCCTTTCTGGGTGAGGCCGATGATACGGGGATCGCCGGTGTCTTCGCAGAGGTAAAGGTCGCCATTGGGCGCGACGGTGAGGTTGTCGCAGTGGTTGACAATGGCCGAATCGTTGGGTTCGGCAAAGAGCTGCACCTGACCGGGAGCTTCGGCTTCGCGGGCGGTGCCTTCGTAGGCGCTGGGGAGGTAGCGAAAGACCTGTCCGGTTTGCTTGCGGCCGCCGTTGGTGCAAGCCCAGTAACACTCGCCCTGGCCATACCACATGCCCTCGCCGCGGGCAAAGATCGCCGCACCCGCCGCGTGACCGCGCTGTCGCAGGTCGTCTTCGGGGGCCTCCACTTCATCAAGGTCGACCCAGCGCACGGGCAAAAATTCCTGTACCGGCATGGCCTCGGCTCCGGTTTCGGGCCAGTTGCGGGTGTCGGCGCTGGCGCGATCAAGCAGCACCAAGGCCTGGAGCTTGCCGCCCGCGTGGAGGTTGCCCGGCTCAGCCGGGATAAAGCGATAGATCAGGCCATCGTGGCGGTCCTCGGTGAGGTAGACAATGCCCGTACCGGGGTCAAGGCAGACCGCTTCGTGGTTAAAGCGGCCCATGGCTTTGATAGGCAAGGGCTTGGCGCGCTGGATGTCGAGGCTGGCCGGCACTTCGAAGACGTAGCCGTGGTCGCGCTCGTTTTCGTCCTCCCCTGCCCGGTCAGTCGTTTCCTCGCAGGTGAGCCAGCTGCCCCAAGGCGTAGGCCCGCCGGCGCAGTTGCGCGAAGTGCCCGCCAGGCTCAGGAACTGCCGGACGACGCTACCTTTTTCTTCATCATAAACCACGGTGGTGGTGCCCCCCAGGCCCGGCATTTTCCCCTTACCAAAATCGTAGAACCACTCAGGAGCCAGCTTGCTCAGCTGCTCATTCTGCTCCCCAAAGGCCCCACTGGCAGCATCATTGGGGCTGATTTCGTGGTTACGAATGAGGATGACCTTGCCGTTGGGATGACTGAAGGTCGCCATGCCGTCGGCACGGTTGGGAACGAGCAGGCCATCGGCCATGGGCTCGCCCCAGCGGGAGATGACCTGGGCCTGGAAGCCTTCTGGCAAGTTGAGCAGCTTGGCCGGGTCGGAGACCAAAGAACCGTAACCGGTAAAAGCAACCGCAGATTGAGATTCGGCAGCCGGGCCGCAAGCGATGAAGTTTTGCAACGCAGCAAAACCCAGGCTCGAAGCCGCCGCCAAGCGTAGAAATTCGCGTCGGGAAGTGGACATGGGGAAGGGGGATTGGGGGATTGGGAGATTGGGGGATTGGGAG
>CAZIVQ010000547.1:0-3839 GCA_964542415.1 uncultured Bacteroidia bacterium
GCTACCGCAGCTTCATGCGGTCGACCTCTTCGAGGGTATCTGGGTTGCGGACTTCCATGATGATTTCTTTGCCGTTCACATGGAAAAACACCAGGGCATTTTGGGTAGTAAAACCCTGAACGAAGGAAGACCAGGGCGTCTGCTCTTGGGCATAGTAGGGGGCCCCGGCCGCTCCGTTGTTGATCTGCCAGATGGTTCGATCGAGGGTAACGCGGTTGGATTCAGGAAAATCCTCTGGGTAGCGGGGCGTTTCGGGACCTACCTCGGTGCGGGCGTAGTTGTGTTCGTCGCCGGTAAGGATGGCCACCACTTTTTCGCTCTGGTTGATGATGAGGTCGAGGTACTGGTCGCGCCGCTCGATGATGCCTTTGGCTAAGGGCTTGCCGTCGACGAAGGGCCGGGGATCATTGTTGCCGCCATACCACATGTCATCGCCCACGTGGCCGCCGTTGGGAAAGCAGGGCGTATGCTGGGTGAGGAAAATGTGGTCGACGTTGGCATCGGCCTCCAAAGTCTTGAGGGTTTCTTCCAGCCAAGCGAGCTGCTGGTCCATGATGTAGCCGTGAAGGCCACCGCCCACCACCGGGATCATGCCCGAAGAGGGGGTATACCAGTAGTCGGAATTGAGGACAATGACCGCTACGTTGTCGTAGGCATAGTAGAATACGTTTTCCCGGTAGGGAGGGAAATCCATTTTTCTGGCGTTAGGGTCATAAGCAGCCCCATCTTCGCTTTCCGGACCATTGGTCGGCAGGACAAAATTCTCCGCAAATACCACCTCGCTCGATACTTCGTCGTAAGGCCAGCGGTCGAGGCTGAAGGTGAGGCTACTGCCTTCTTTGGAGAAGACCCGCATCAGGGCTTCATGGTTGCCCATGCTCGGGTAGACTGGCAGGTAGTGGGTAAAGGGCTCAATGGCGCGCTTCCAGTTGGCATATTGCAGGTGCATTTCCTCCGGATCGGTGAGGTAACCGTTGATCATGTCTCCGGAAAACTGCATGAAGGCCGCTTTGCGGTGGGTGGCCAAGGCCATAATCTTTTTCATGATGTAGGCATTGGTGCCGTAGATGTTGCGTTCACCCCCGCCTTGGCCATTGCGGGAGTCGCTGGCGTAAGCAAAAGAAAAAGCCGTGCGGGACCCGGGGGCCGGGGCCGTAGTCAGTTCGTAGGTCTGCTGGTTTTCGCCCACGTACACCGTGTAGGGGTAGGTTTTACCCGGCATCAGGCCATCTACTGCGATCTCATGATGGGTGGTTTTTTTGTCATCTTCAAAAAACCCTCCATTGATTTCCACCCGGCCCTTCAGCTTGTTGTTGGTTTGGAAAGAAATCACTGCCCCCCGGTGGGTGAGCAGGTTGACCCCCGGCCCCTCAATGAAGTAGTCGTCGATCTCGAAGGGGCCGGTGCCTTTGAAGCCCACCCGGCCGTCATACAGAATGGCCCCTTTGGCATTGACCACCCGATAGCCAAGGGTGCCCCTGCCCGTTTCCTCCCAGCCGATCATGTCGTAGCGGCCACCCATCTGGTCGCCGATGTTGATGAAGGTTTTCCCCCCGAGAATGCGGGCCGTTCGCTTAAAGTAAACCGGCATCGGATGGCGGGAGTCGCCGTAAGGGATGAACCCGTAGAACACCTCTCCGGCTAGCTCGGGGTCTCCGAAGTCCAGCAAGATGCCCTTTTCGGAACCCTTGGGATTGCCATACATGGGCGTCAGGGTATAGCGGGCGGGGTAGATGACCTCTTGGTAAGATTGGTCGTTGTAGGTGACCACCGTTTGGGGGCCATCTTTCTTGATTTGGCCCAAAACTTTGGGAACTGGTTGGGCCTGGAGCCAGGCCGGTAATCCCAGGCTTAGCAGCAAACATAGACGAAGCAAATAAGAGAAGGTCATAGGTGAGGTTGAGGTGAATATTTCAGGTAATGTAAAAATAGGCGAAATAGGGAAAGGGGCAAATTTTGGCTCGTTTATGCCGGGGATAGTCGGGCACTAGTGCTTCAAATTAAAGCTTTTAGGCAGGGTATTTATACGGTCGTGTTTCGATGTTTATGAATAAATCCCTATTTTACCGCAGCATTAACTCAGCTTTATTGCTGCATAAACCTTAATTGCTCTCCACCATGAATGCGGTCGCTCTAGGTGTACGCCCATCCCCTTCCCCCCCCGCAGAGCGCCTGAACATGCTTCGCTTGTGTTTACTGGCCGGTTTGGTCCTGCTTTGGTTCCGCCCGGGTGACGTATTTGCCGTCTCCCAGGTCGCGAGTTCCTCCACTGATTTTACCCAGCACCAAGATGCCCGGATCAAGGACAATGTGGTCCGCACCAATGTGGGCCTCATGCCGATACGTCGTTCGCAAGATGCGTATTTTTTTTCCCGGCCCCAGGTCATTCCGCTCACCCAGCGGGGGCCATTTTTCACCCTCACTCCGGTAGCAGAATTTACCCACTACCAAGCGTCGAAAGTAGAAATATCGCTGCGGTTTTCACCGGACGGCCAGACCTGGACCGCTTGGGAGCCGGTGGGGGCCTGTGAAGACCTGCATCAAGTCGAAGGCCGCTTCATCGGCAACATGCGGTACCTCGATTCTACCTACGCCTTTTTCGAATATGCGGTGTGGTTTGCCGAGAATACCCAAGCCATCGAACCGGTACAGTTGCGTCACCTTCGCTTCGATTTTTTTAACCCTGGCTACCTCGCGCCGGTCTTTCCCCGCGATCACAAAAGCGCCGACACCCGCTCCGACGCATCCTGCTCCTGTGACCAGCCGGTCCACGCCAAACGGCAAGATTGGGACTGCCCCGATGGCGCATCCCCCTCCTGTAGCCTGCCTGAGTTTACCCAGGTTACCCATATGGTGGTACACCATTCGGCGGGGCCCAACAGCAGCCCGAGTTGGCCCGCGGTTGTCCTGGCGATTTGGAACCTGCACGTCAACACCAACGGCTGGTGTGACATCGGCTACAATTGGATCATCGATCCCAACGGGGTCATCTACGAAGGCCGCGGCGGCGGCAACAATGTGAAGGGCGCTCACTTCTGCGGGGCCAATTCGGGAACCATGGGGGTCTGCCTCCTGGGCAACTACGAGGAGCAACCCCCGACCCTGGCAGCCCTGGAGGCCCTGCGCAGGTTGCTCACCTGGAAGAGCTGCGACGCCAGCCTCAATCCTGTGGGGCAAGGGTTGCACGCCGCTTCGGGCCTGCTTTTGCCCACTATTGCGTCCCATCAGGACGGCTGCGCCACCCTCTGCCCCGGCCAGCAATTGCTTCAGGCGCTGAATCCGTTGCGGCCTGTGGTCGACAGCAGCCTCCAAGCCTGCTCCGGCCCCATCGCCAACCTACCCGAAGCCCGTCATCAAGCAGGTTTGCGGGTCTTTCCCAATCCCAATGGGGGAGACTTCCAGCTTAGCTGGGAAGCCCTGCGTCCGGAAAGGTACCAGCTGCAGATCCTCGATGCCGTAGGTCGCCGCCTTTGGCAGGAAGAATTTCAAATGGGGAGTGGAGAACAGACTTACCGGCCACAGGTACCGGGCTTGCCCCAAGGCGTTTACCGGGTACGGCTCAGCAGCCCCTCTCACCAGGCCACCGAGGCGCTGGTCATTCGCTGACTTTCTAGACGGAGGAAGTGCCGTAATGCCTTAAACCCTGTCAGCGTTCCCCAAAACGCTGACAGGGTTACTGCCATAGCTTCCCAGATGCCGCCTTCGCAACAAGAAAATGGCTTAGGTAACAAGGCAAGAATAACCTACCGGTTTTTATGATGAGGCAAGAAGGACAAGAAGCTGTCCATCAGGTCTTCGATTTGCGCCTTTGCGCCTTGGCGTGAAAAATTGGAATAAGT
>CAZIVQ010000548.1:0-3781 GCA_964542415.1 uncultured Bacteroidia bacterium
ATGTACCCTATAACTAAATTTGCCTCAGCCATTTCCTCTCAGGGGGAACAGCCTATCTTTAAGCCTTACAAAGTAACCCTGCTCGCGTCGGCATATTCTTTTTTTCGTAAGCACGCATCGCCTACCTCCCCTCACTTACTCTTCGCATTGATCGAGGAAATTCGCCTGTACCTGCTTTTCCTTCTTGATGTCCTTGTAAAAGCCTTTGAACAATTTCAAAACTCGTTTGATGGTGGCCGACTCCAGGTAGGGGGAGGTTTCGAACAGTGCCCAAACTTCAGGCTTGACCTCCCGGAACTTTTCAAAGACCTGCTCAAACTCTTCCCGGCTGCGGCAGAGGGGCTTGAATACCTGCCGCTTTTCGTAGGCATCTTCATCGGCCCGGCCCGTCAATTTGGTGTAGCTTGCATCCACGATGCCCGCCCAGTCAAAGTCATAGGGCACCACGATGGGTTTGCCTTTGGGTTGGGGGTTAGTGATGATTTTCAGGTTCTGCCGCATGGGGATGTTGAAGTCCTTATTGGCGATCATGTAGTTGAACACATGGACCAGGGTAAGCATATCCTTGTCCACCGATTCGGGGGCAAGCGCTACATCGTCTCTTACTTCTTTGGCCCCGTGCCGGGCCGCGACATCGTCTTTATCTTCAATAAAAAAGCTAAAATGGGTTTCCGGGGGCAACTGCCTTTGCAGGTCGACGTAGGTGATCCGGAAGAGCCGGACCCGGAAGCTTATGTCGGTCAAGAGGTTGTAAAGCCGGTAGAGGTAGTATTCGCGCAGAATGTAGTCGTCGGACTGGCAATGGGTGACCATTTTGAGCTTACCCTGGCCTTGAAACAAGGGCGGGAGGTCGTCTTTATCGCCTTTGAACTTCATCCGCAGAGGCGGAAAATTGCAAACGGTGGGGTCGAGCCGGTATTTACCCCGGGCTTTGACTTTCACGTTCATCCGCACCGTGTCCCCCTTCTCGTTGGCATAGCTAAATATGGCCGGATGATATTCGGGATTGGCGTAGCGGTCCTCCTGAATGTCCTGAATATCGAGGTGCAGGGTGGCTTCTACCAGTTCGTGATTGGTAAATAACGGCAGCGGGGCCTCGGGCTGGGCGGAGAGGGGCAGCAGCCCGCCCCAGAGGCTGATTAGCACCAAAAAGTTACGAAAGAGTTGTGCGTTCATAAGATAGATAGGGTTGGAAAGGTAAGTTAAATACATTCGCCAGGAATGCCAGCAGGAAAACCGCCCAGCTTTGATTAGTTTGGGGATGGAACCAAAGGCCAGGCTGCGGCGGCCTCAGGCAGCAAAAAGTAAGGATAAACTTGCATTCATGTCTGGTAGCTCCTTATGCCACGAAGCAGAAAAGAACTGATCTGAAAAAGATGAAAACCCCGGTCTCTGTTTCGTTCAAGATACTGAAATTACCTAACGGTTGAAATGTGGGCGTTGATCACCCCTGTCAACCATCACCAGCAGAAGAGGATTATGCTAAAACAGTTTATGGTATGGGGAATTTTGGCGCTCATGCTTGGCATGAGTCCAGCCCCCCTTTGGGGCCGGGGATTTACGTTTGCCAACCCCAACACCAAGTCGGTCCGCATCCCGGTAGAGATCAAGCACAACATCGTCCTGGTTCCGCTCAGGATAAACGGTTCCTTCGAAATGAATTTTATTCTCGATACCGGGGTGCGCACCACCATCCTTACCGAGGCGGCCATCGCGCCATTTCTGGGCCTGGACTCGGTGGCCCGGGTGCGGGTGCGAGGGCTGGGCGAAGGAGAGGTGATCCAAGCCATGCTCGCCCGTAACGTGAGCTTCTCCCTGACCGAGGAGGTGGTCGGTCGAGGCATTCAGATGGTGGTATTGCCAGAAGGGGTTATTTCTTACTCCCATATGTTTGGCAAGCCCGTCTACGGCATCATCGGCAGTGCCCTCTTCAGTCAGTTTATCATCGAAATAAACTATCAGCACGAATACATCCGCCTTTACAACCCCTTTGAGTTCAAGCCCAAGCGCAAGGCGGTGGCCGTTCCCTTTGAGCTGCGCGGTGGCAAACCCTACATTAGGGCCACGATCTATCCAAACCAGCAAGATTCTATCCAGGCCGATTGGCTGCTCGACACCGGAGCGAGCCAGGCCGTGGCCCTCTTCAGCGATGAAGTAGCCATCCCCGATCCCTCCATCCAGGCTTTTCTCGGGCAAGGGCTCAGCGGCAATGTCTATGGCGAAATGGCCCGGGTGCCAAGCTTCAAACTTGGCCCCTTTCGCTTCGAGGAGGTCATCACGGGCTTTCCCGACACCAGCTCCCTCAACCTGCCAGACACCGGTGGTCAATGGTACGGCAACATCGGCGCTGAAATCCTCTCGCGTTTCCGCGTCTACTTTGACTACCTCAACAGCCAGGTGTACCTCAAAAAAACCCGGCGGGTAAAAGAACCCTTCGACTACAACACCAGCGGCATTGAACTGATCTCCCTCGGGCGTGATTTCGATACCTTCGTCATCGTCTATGTCCGCCCCGAATCCCCCGCCTACAAAGCCGGCGTCAGGGTCAACGATGTGGTCCTCACCCTCAATGGCCTGGAGGCCAAAAAGCTGGGCATCGATGAAATCTACAACAACCTGCAGCAGCGCGAGGGCAAAACCATTCACCTAAAGCTCAAGCGCAACGACCAGACCTTCAAGACCAAATTTCGCCTGGAATCGGAAATTTAGAAACCGGCGGCTTTTCCGGCCTGTTTCTTGTCTTCTTCTCCACAAACCGTTTCTGATTATGCCCACCATCCAAAGTACCCACCTAGCCCTCGATGTTTCTCTCAGCGGGGCCGAAATGACCAGCCTGCGTTCCCTTCAGGATGGCACCGAATACCTCTGGCAAGCCGACCCCAGTATTTGGGCCCGGCATGCCCCGGTGCTTTTCCCCATCGTGGGGCGTCTCAAAAACGATCAGTATCGCTACCAAGGGGAAACCTACTCCCTGGGCCAGCACGGCTTTGCCCGGGACAAAGAATTCTTGCTGGCCGAGCAAAGCGAGCATGCCCTCATTTTTGAATTGAGGGACGATGCCGACACGAGGCAGCGCTATCCCTTTTCCTTCCGCTTCCGCATCGGCTATGACCTGCAAGGCGACCGCCTGCGCACCAGCTACCAAGTCAGCAACCCCGGGCCTGGCACCCTGCCCTTTTCGGTGGGGGCCCATCCGGCTTTTCGCTGTCCCCTGCTCCCCGATGAAGCGCTCACCGACTACGAAATTCGTTTTGAGCAACCCGAAACCGCCGCCATTCACCTGCTGGAAGGGGGGCTGCTGGCTCAGGAAGAGCCCTTTCTGGAAAATCAGGATCGGTTTGACCTCACCCCCCACACCTTTGACCGGGATGCGCTGGTCTTCACCACCTTGCAATCGGCATGGGTGCAACTGGTGTCCAAGAAAAGTGGGCGTGGCGTAGAATTGTCGCTCAAAGGCTTCCCGTTTCTCGGCATTTGGGCCAAACCAGGAGGGGCTCCCTTCGTCTGCCTCGAACCCTGGCAAGGCATTGCCGACGATGCCCAAGCCAGCGGCGAGCTGCTCGAAAAGCCCGGCATCCGCCTGCTGGCTCCCGGAGCTGACTACTCCGGCTGGTTCGATACCCGTTGCTTCTAGTGCTGTTCCCCCCTTTAGGGTAGAAGGTAAAGGGGTTTCTTTCCTGCGCAAAACCCTGTCAGCGTTCCCAAAAACGCTGACAGGGTTAACCGTAGGCTGTTCCCCCTGTGGGAAATGAGCGAAGCAAATTTAGTCGGATATTTTATG
>CAZIVQ010000549.1:0-3780 GCA_964542415.1 uncultured Bacteroidia bacterium
TACTGGTACCAGCGGGTGCATGCTTCCACCGGATTTGCCCCTTATCAGCCGCGCCCGCGGGCGGTGCCCCCTCAGCTGGAAGGCTTGCTGGCCGAAGCTTTGCCGCTCTATGAGCGCCTTTGGGCCTACGCCTTGCGGGCGGAGGGCTGATTTTTGCCAAATTTTAATCCTTATGCAATCTTTCAACCCAAAAAACGAACAGCTCTGGGTCTACGTCAAAGACGGCCTCTACCCCCGGGCCGAAGCCAAGGTGTCGGTCTTCGATTCGTCGGTGCAAGGCGGTGATGCGGTCTGGGAAGGGCTGCGGGTGTACCAGGGGCGGATTTTGTCGCTGGATGAGCACCTCGACCGGCTCCAGGCCAGCGCCAAGATGCTGGCCTTTGCGGCGGTTCCTTCCCGGGAGGAGATCAAGGCGGCCATTTTTGAGACCCTGCGGGCCAATGAGATGACCGACGGAGTCCACATTCGCCTGACCCTTACCCGCGGTGAGAAAATCACATCGGGCATGGACCCCCGCCTTAACCAGGCAGGCTGCTGCCTCATCGTGCTGGCCGAGTGGAAGCCCCCCATTTATGACCGGGGTGGGATCCGCCTCATCACTGCCACCACCCGCCGCAATACGCCGCTCTGCCTGGATTCGAAGATTCACCACAACAACCTGCTGAACAACATTCTAGCCAAGATTGAGGCCAACCTCGCTGGGGTGGACAATGCGTTGATGCTGGACATTCACGGTTTCGTGGCTGAGACCAATGCCACCAATGTATTTATGGTTAAGGACGAAGCCTTGCATACGCCCTTGCCGGAGGCCTGCCTGCCAGGGATCACGCGCAAAACGGTGATGCGGCTGGCGCAGGAAAAAGGAATTCCCCTCTTCGAACGGCGGATCTCGCTGGCCGAATGCCATGCCGCCGATGAGTTGTTCACCACCGGGACCATGGGGGAGCTAAGCCCGGTGCTGATGCTGGACGGGCGGGAGGTTGGGGACGGAAAGGTGGGGCCGGTGACGCTGCGGATGCAGGCCCTGTTTCGGGCTTATTCTGCCGAAGCTGGGACACCGATCGGGTAGGGGTTAGGGAAAATGCCCCGCAGCCTGTTACTTTGACACAACCTTTCTCTGCTGGAGGGGGTTGCTCTGATTACCTTTTATTTTATTGTCTTGCCTGCCATGAAGCATATTTTCTTTCTTTTTCTCTCCGTTGGGTTGATGCTCGGACTGGGAGGGGCCGCCCAGGGACAAACCAGTACCCTGGCCCTTGATTCTACTGAACTACAAGTGACGGTGCTGGCCGAGGATCTGGTCATACCCTGGGACCTGATCTGGGGACCAGATGGGTGGATTTGGTTTTCGCAGCGAGATGGGCACATCAAGCGGCTCAATCCCGATACCCGGGAGCTACAGGACATTTACTTCATTGAAGATGTGTTCCAATCGCCGGACAATTCCGGCCTGCACGGCATCACCCTCCACCCCAATTTCCCCCTTGAGCCCTACGTCTACGCCAGCTACACCTACAACCTGTACCGGCTGCGAATGGTGCGCTTCACCTACGACCCTGCGCGGCAGACCTTCGTCGATTCAGTACGAATCTTTGATGAATTAGAAGGAAATGATTCCCACAACGGATCGCGGATGATCTGGGGCGAAGATGGAAAGCTCTACTACTGCCTGGGCGACGCCTACCGGGCGCATGAAACCCAGCTCATGGGCAAATACAACGGCAAGATCCTGCGCATCAATGCTGATGGGAGCGTGCCGGAAGACAACCCCTTTCCGGGCAGCCCCATCTACAGCCTGGGCCACCGCAACCCGCAGGGCCTGGCTTTCGGGCCGGAAGGCAGGCTCTACAGCTCGGAGCATGGCACCGGCCGCGACGATGAGCTGAACCTTATAGAGCCGGGCCGCAACTACGGCTGGCCCAACGTGCAGGGCTACTGCAACTTTCCGGCGGAACAGGCTTACTGTGATTCGGCTAACATTCGCGAGCCCCTACTCACCTGGACCCCGAGCGCCGCGCCCTCGGGCTTGGCTTACTACGACCATCCGGCCATACCTGAATGGCGCGGCAAGCTCATCCAGGTGTTTCTTAAGGCAGGGAATGGAGCCATCGGGCAGCGCATGGAGCTGATCAGCCTGAGTGAAGATGGCCTGGAAGTGACCGGGCAGGAGCCGTTTCTTGCCGGAAATTTTGGGCGCCTGCGCGATGTGCTGGTCGCGCCCGACGGGCGCATATTTCTCAGCACCTCCAACCGCGAGACCAACGGGCAGGAAGTAGTGAGCCTGGGCGATGACAAGATCATTGAGCTGCGCAACCTCAGCTATGAGCCGGATCCGGTGCCGCAGCCCGGTATTCCCACCGTTCTTCGCGTCATCCCTAACCCGGTGAAGCAGATTTTTTTGCTGGAGTTTCCCGTGCGGGAAGGCGAGATCGTCTATCACCTGCAAGATCTGGCGGGCCGACGGCTGCGCAGCCACCGGCAGCAGCTGAGTGGCTATCAGGTCATTGGCTTTCGCGAGGGCCTGCCCTCGGGCCTCTATCTGCTGACCGTGGAGCATCCTGATGGCCAGCGTACCACCCATCGGCTGCAGTTCGAATAGTGTTTCCTATCGATTTTTCCCATTCACCCAATTCAGATGAACCGACTATTTGCAGGACTATTATTGCTGGCCGGGCTGTTAGCATGTACCCCACCGTCCGAACCGGCCGAAGGCGGTGATGCCGCGATGGCTGCGGCTAACCCGGCAGCACCGGGTTTCAACGCCGCGGCTTCGGACTCGATGGCCATCGCCATCGCCGACTCGGTCATGGCTGCCTTGGGAAGCCGCCGGGCCTGGGACCAGACCCGCTATATTCAGTGGACCTTTTTTGGTTTCCGGCACCTGCTTTGGGACAAGCAGCAGCAGCGAGTCAGGATCGAGGTTCCCGCCGATTCACTGGTCTACCTCGTGCAGCTCGCCGAGCTGGGCGGGCAGGTCTACCGCAAGGGGCAGCCGCTGACCGAGCCCGATACCTTGGCTCATTATCTCCAGGAAGGACGCAGCATCTGGATCAATGACAGCTATTGGCTGCTGATGCCTTTCAAGCTCAAGGATAGCGGGGTGACCCTCACCTATGTGGGGGAGGATTCGGTAGCGGGTGACCCGGCTTCTCATTTGCTGCAACTGACCTTCGATGAGGTAGGCGATACGCCGCAGAACAAGTACCGCGTCTGGGTCAGCCAGGACGATTACCTGGTCAACCGCTGGGCTTTTTATGCTGATGCTTCGGATGAAAAGCCGCGCTTCAACACCCTTTGGAAGGACTTTCGCCCTTATGGCAGCATCTTACTCAGTGGCAACCGCGGGCAGCGCAAGCTGGAAAACATCGCGGTCTACGAGGCGGTGGCGGATTCGCTGTTTGAGGTGCCAGGGATGCAGCTTCCGCTGGAAAAATAGTGGATACAACTGTACCAAAAACGATAAGGGGTTGCCAATGGCAACCCCTTTCGCATAGATGCCCACTAGTCCAGCAGGCTTGAAAATCCAAAGGAAGAAAGAACGATGATATAGGTAGGTAAGTATGATTCCTGAAGATCGCTTGGGTTTTACTGCAGATCTTGGATTCCGGTCGCAAAGCTCCCGGTCAACCGGGAGGAGAAACTGGAAGTTCGCAAGGAAAACGCTGAGAACGCAGAGGCACCTATTTGCAGGGAAGAAATGGTCTTTAACGTGAGTTCGGAGTTTCCCGGCTTTTAAAAGCCTGTCATTTCGACCCCAGGGAGAAATCTTAGGCGATATGG
>CAZIVQ010000550.1:0-3772 GCA_964542415.1 uncultured Bacteroidia bacterium
CATTTCTCATCTCTCATCTCTCATCTCTCATCTCTCATCTCTCATCTCTCATCTCTCACTTCTAGTAATACGAAAAGTCCGTCATCAGCGCACATATCTCAAATAAGTACATGTAGGCGCGCTCTTCTTGGTCCAGGATCACCGTTTCGAAGTCGTTGATCTGTACCGCCACGCCGAGGAAGTTGGTGCCATCGACGGTGAGGGAAGCAAAAAATTCGGCTTCAATCATGGGATCGTCATACTCATCGTAGATGATGTCGCCATCTTGGTCACTGACGTAGGCAGTCAGTTCTGCAGTTTCGTGGTAGTAGGGGTCGTATTCGTCGTCCAGGTAGTCGTCGACCTCAGTTTCTTCCGGTACCCAATTCAGCCCGTCGCTGGTCATGTACCGCTTAAATCCATTCAGCGCCTCTTTGGCTTCTGCGACCGAATTCGTACGGGCAAGGTAGACGTACATGGTGATGCCTTCGTAATCACTGGAAATCTCGAGGATGGTGAGGCCGCGCTCCTCGGTGACCACGGGCTGGCTGGAGGCGGGCAGGGCAATGGTCGCCCCGGTATTGTGTTCGCGATAGAGGGTGAGGCCCACATTTCCCAGGTAGCCCGCGTTGAGTTGCTCCTCAGGGGGAAAGGATGACTCAATGTCATAAAACATCCCCTGGATGCTGTTCATGTCCTCTTCGAAGAGGGTGGAGTAAAAATCATTGTAGGTCGCCACCATCTCCAGGGTGTAGACCAGCTGACCGTTGTCGGCTGTCACGGGGTTGTTGCGTGAAGCCTCAATCTGCTGAGCCACCTGCTGCTGGTAGGGGTCAAGCAGGGGATTATCGGAGCGCAAGCCGCTGTAGAGCTTGGCGCTGGAGCAGGGCGCGAGTTGCTGCGGGTTGACCGGTGTACCGCGGGCCAGGAGGTCGTTGAAGGCACTGGCCGGGATAGCCCAGAGGCTGGGGGTACCGTTGGTGGGCTTGTCGCCGCCGTTGATCATGCCCACGATCTGGTCGTTGTAGGTAATGGGTGAGCCCGAGTGGGCCTTGTCCACGTTTCTCTCTCCAAACTTGATCACCGTGGTATTCAAGGCCGGATAGCCACCGCTGCCATCGACACAGAGGGCCTTGGCAAACTCGGCTTGGTTGCCGCTGAGGCGGGGGTTGAGCCGCCCTAAGGGGGTAGCGTGGGAGAGGGTGGTGACCTTGCGGTCCATGCGCGTAGCTCGGGGCGGCAGCTCCCAATAGTTGAGCTGGATGCCACTGGGTACTCCCGGCCGCTGGTAGAGGCTCAGTTGGGGCAGGTTCCAGTTCTGGTCGATGCGCAGCAGGGCGAGGTCAGCCGGCTTGTAGATTTTTTCGATCACGGCATGGGCGGTACGCCCCTGCCATTTGACCTGGATGTCCTGGCGGCCGCTGACCACGTGCAGGGCGGTGACGATGAGGTTCGGGCCGCCATAAGCCACCCCGTAGCCGGACCCCTTTTCGGTGTTGATCAACACTACGGACTGTTCCTGGGCCTGAATCCCCCAGCAGGGGCCAAGCAGTAGCACCAAGCCCCAGAGACGAAAGATAGCAAGTCGCATGTTTTTTGGGTTAAATGGAAAGATAGCGCTTCACGCCCTGACAGGAGCCAGCGAGAAGGCCGGACTCAGCTAAGGAAGGCATGCGATAGGGAAGTAAGTGGGGCAAGAAGCCGGAGTCAAAAGCTGTCCGTGACTGCCTCACATCATTTAAAGTTACAGATTAATCGGGTAAATCCTACTTTTTGAGGGGCGGAAAGAAAGGTCCCGGCAGCTATCCTGCCCTGGCCTGCGAAGATTAGGTTTCTCCAGTAGTTTCAGCTAATTTCCTCTCACAAATCACCTGTTATGCGTTTGTCCCTTTGTCTTTCTTCCCTGCTAATCCTTTGTCTGCTTCCCTGGGCTTGTAGCCCTGAGTCCAGCAGCCAGGAGGCAGATATGACCTCCCAAAAAACCGGGACTTTTTCCCCTTCTCCCCAGTCCGTGCCCGAGCAGCCGGTGCCCACCCTGGAGATTGGGGCCACGGCCCCGGACTTTCGCCTGCCTGGCACCGATGGGGCTTGGTATGAGTTGGCGGATTTTAATGAAAAAGAGGCCCTGGTGATCGTTTTCACCTGCAACCATTGCCCCACGGCCCAGGCCTACGAGCAGCGGCTCAAGGACCTGACCCGCGACTATGCCGAGCAGGGCGTGGCGGTCGTCGCCATTTCACCCAACAGCCCCCCCGCCTTGCTGCACGAAGAGTGCGGCTACTCCGACCTGCACGATAGCTACGCGGACATGCAGTTGCGCGCCGAGGACATGGACTTCAATTTCCCCTACCTCTACGACGGGGACGACGAGGCGGTGTCCGTGGCCTACGGGCCGGTAGCTACCCCCCATGCCTTTGTGTTTGATGCCGAGCGAAAGCTGGCCTATACCGGTCGCTTGGATGCCTCCGAAAAGCCCGGCACCGCCCAGGCCGATGACCTGCGGGCGGCCATCGACGCGGTCTTGGCAGGCCAACCCGTGGCCGAGCCGGTGACCAAAACCTTCGGTTGCAGCGTGAAGTGGGCCTGGAAGGACGCGTACAAGGACCAGGTCAACCAGCAATGGCGCGACCGGCCGGTGACCCTGGAACCCATCGACGAAGCGGGCATCGCCGCGCTACTCGCCAACGACTCCGACAAGCTCCGCCTGGTCAACGTCTGGGCCACCTGGTGCGGGCCCTGCCTCATCGAATACCCCGACCTGCTGGTGACCCACCGCATGTACAGCGGGCGGGACTTCGAATTCATTTCCCTCAGCGCTGACAAACCCGAAATCAGCGACAAAGTACAGCAAAAGCTCGAAGAGCTGGAGAGCGGCGTGACCAACTACCAGTTTGCCAAAGACGACTCCTACGCCCTGATCGAAGCCATCGACCCCGAATGGAACGGGGCCTTGCCCTACACCTTGCTCGTGGCCCCCGGCGGCGAGGTCGTCTACCAGCATCAGGGGCTGATGGATTTTTTCGAGCTACGCAAGACGATCGTGGAGCATGAGTTGATTGGGAGGTATTATTGAGGGGAAATTGGGTTTTGGGTTTTGGGTTTCCCATTTCTCGCGCGGATTTGTAATCCGTGTGAGCAAGTTCCATCCGGCAGGGAAACAGCCTGGGAATAGGGGGAGGAATAAGGCCGCTGACCAGCTCGGCATTCAAAAACAGATTTTTGCGAAGTATCTGGCAATAGCGAATTTTCGTATCTTAGAGCGTGAACCTCAAAAATGAAAACCATGATCGATCAATATTTTTTGACCCTTTTTCGCCAATTGCCTCAGGCTTCTCAAAAGGCAGTGGGCAGCTTCATGGAGTTTTTGTTGTACAAAAAAGAAGTTCAAGCGCAGCAACCTGATTCTGCCCACACAAGCCGTAATGCGTATGGAAGCCTGCAAGGCAAGGTCTGGATGGCCCCCGATTTTGATGAGCCTTTAGAAGAATTTGAGGATTACAGGTGATGCTGATATTGGATACCCACACCATTATTTGGTATTTACAGGGAAGTTCTCAACTGCCTGATCGGGTGATTGCACGACTTGAAGATGTGGGCCAAGAGTTATCAGTATCAGCTGCGAGTTATTGGGAAATGGCTATCAAGATGAGCATGGGTAAATTGACTCTGCCTAATCCGCTTGAAGATTTCATTGATCTGGCTAAATCCAAGGGGATTGAAACCTTGGCTATTTCGGAAGCAGCTATAGCGGCAGTCCGCTATTTACCTCTACACCACCGTGATCCCTTTGACA
>CAZIVQ010000551.1:0-3770 GCA_964542415.1 uncultured Bacteroidia bacterium
GACCCGCCTCTGGAGGGGAAAAAAGGCCGAGTCTGCCGAGGCAGATGAGGACTTTCTGACGCAGTACTGCGGAAAAAGAGCAAGTTTAAATGGGTTAGAATTTAGTTCCGCAAGCACTAGTATCTCCAGAGGACAGGCTACGTAGACAAGGCTTGGTAGCAGGACCCTTGGGGGCAGCTGCCGGGTTTCCGCCTTTTTCCACGCTTGCTTGTTTAGCCCCAAATATGAATTCGAATCCCGATCCCGCCGCAGGCTCCGCCTCAAAACCTACTCCTCAGGCCGCTTCTCCGGCGAAGAAGCGCTCCTATCGCAAACCGCGTATTTTCTTCTTCAGCCTGGTCGGGGTGGCCTTGGTTTTTCTGCTGAGCTTTTTGCTGTATGTATCTTTCGACCTGCCGCCGATGCAGCTGATCGAAAACCCTGAGTCCGACCTTTCCACCCAGCTCGTGTCGGCCGATGGGGTGGTGCTGCAAAAGTACTATTCTCGCGAAAACCGGGTCAACCTCCGGCTCAATGACATCTCTCCCCATGTGGTCAATGCCCTGATCGCGACCGAAGACGCACGCTTTTTCAGCCATTCGGGCATCGACGCCAAATCCTTTTTTTCCATCATCTTTGGCTACCTCACCAGTGGCGAAGTGCGGGGGGGAAGTACCATCACCATGCAGCTTTCGCGCAACCTCTACAAAGAGGTGGGCGACGAAAGTACCCTCATTCGCAAGCCCAAAGAATTTCTGGTCTCGGCCTACATCGAGCGTCGCTTCACCAAGCAGGAGATCATGGAGGCCTACCTCAATACGGTCAACATCTACGGCAATTCCTACGGCATTGAGACCACGGCCAACCGGCTCTTTGACAAGCAGGCCAAAGACCTTACCCTCGAAGAGTCGGCCCTGATCGTGGGCATGCTCAAGGGGCAGGGGGTCTACAATCCCTTTCGCCATCCTGAGCGGGCCACCGCCCGCCGCAATACCATCCTCGACCAGATGCTAAAGTACGAGTTCATCGACACCACCGTCGTCGACCTCGACTCGGTCAAGGCCATTGCGCTGGAAGGCTCCCTGGCCGATCAAGAGCAAGTCCACATCCGGGGCTCTGCTCCCTACTATCGCGAGTATGTGCGCGAATGGCTTAATGACTGGTGTGAGGAACATGGTTACGATCTCTATACCGATGGCCTGCGGGTCTACACTTCGCTCGATTCGCGCATGCAGCGCCACGCTGAAAACGCCGTGCGAGAGTGGATGCAGCAACTGCAAGCCGATTTTGACCAGGCAGAAAACCGAGGGGCCCGCCTGATGGACCGCGACCCTTCGATCCTCCTGGACCTCAAGCGGCAGTCAGAGCGCTACCGTTTGGCCAAGAAAGCCGGTAAAACCGAGTCGGAGATTGAGCTGGCGTTCCGGACCAAAGTGGCAATGACCATTTTCTCCTACCAGGGCTCCATCGACACCGTCATGACGCCCCTCGACTCGCTGCGCTACTACGCCCGCATCCTCGAGACCGGCCTGGTTTCTATCGATCCCACCAATGGCCACATCAAAGCTTGGGTGGGAGGAATCGACTATAAATATTTCAAATACGACCACGTCATCAAAAGCAAGCGGCAGGTAGGTTCGACCTTCAAGCCTTTTGTGTACGGGGCTGCCGTCGAAGCGGGCTACACGCCTTGCGACATCATGCTGAACCAGCCGGTCACCTTCGACAATGTCGGCGGCGGGCGCTGGACCCCCAAAAACTCTGATGGCAGCATCGGGGGCAAAATGACTTTGAAGGCAGGCCTGGCCAATTCGGTCAACCTTATCACGGCCCGCCTGATGAAACAAGTGGGCCCTGAGGCGGTAGCAGATTTTGCCTACCGCATGGGCATCAAGACCGAGCTGGATGCCGTCCCTTCGCTGGCCTTGGGAACCACGGACCTCACCGTCCTGGAGCTTTCCAATGCCTACAGCACCTTCGCCAACAAAGGCAACCACATCGAGCCCATCGGCATCATTCGCATCGAAGACAAGGCTGGCAACATCCTGGCCGACTTTGCCCCCCAACCCCAAAAAGTGCTCAGCGATGAGCATGCCTTCCTGATCGTAGAATTGCTCAAGGGGGTGGTCAACCAGGGGACCGGGCAGCGGCTTCGGTTTCGCTACAAGTTTGACAACGAGATCGGTGGCAAGACCGGCACCACCCAAAACCAGTCCGACGGCTGGTTTATGGGCATCACCCCCAACCTCGTGACGGGGGTCTGGGTAGGCCATGCCGACCGCCGCATGCATTTTCGCTCGATTAAGTACGGCCAAGGAGCCAACATGGCCCTGCCGATCTGGGCCCTCTACATGAGGGGGGTGTATGAAGACCAAAGCATTGGCCTGCCTGGAGAGCCTTTCGAGCGCCCAGCGGGCTTGAACATAAACCTCGCCTGCAAAGAAGTGGCCGGGAGACCCACAGGCCAAAACGATGACGGCGTTCCGACAGCCGATGACTTCGATGAATTCCAGTAAGTAAGGCTCAAAGAATAACTTCCCCTTTTTGTTTCACGCAAAAGCGCAAAGGCGCTACGCAAAAAGCTGATAAACAGGGAGTTGCATTTCTTTGCCTAACCTGGACAAAGAGAGGTTATTTTTGATCCTTTACTAAGCGGCCGTAGCGGGCCTCACGCCTCCGTTTCTACCCTCATTTTTCGTTTTTTTCGTCCTATGAAATCATTCCCCCTGCTTCTCTGCTGGTTGGCGTTGCTGCCTGCCGGGTTATTTGCCCAAACCGAAACCCCCATGGCCCCGCCCGATGGGTTACCTATCAAAGTCGACACCGTCCTGACGGGCCTGCGGGTGCCCTGGGGCATCGCTTTTCTCCCCAATGGCGACTTTCTCTTTACCGAGCGGGGCGGGGAACTGAGGTTGGTGCAGCAAGACACCTTGCATCCCGACCCCATCGCCAATGTGCCCGAGGTGCGCGCCAAGGGGCAGGGAGGGCTGCTGGACGTGACCTTGCACCCTGACTACGACGAGAATGGCTGGCTCTACCTGGCCTACTCAGAGCCAGGAAAAGAGGGCAGCAAAGAGGTCGGAACCACCACTTTCATCCGGGCGCGGCTGCGCGGGCATGCCCTGGAAGACATCCAGGAGATTTTCAGCGCCGAGCCCATGGTGTCGCAGGCCCACCACTACGGGGGACGCATCGCCTTTGACCAGGAGGGTTACCTCTACCTGAGCGTGGGCGACCGCGGCGGGCGTGAAGTAGCCCAGGCGCTGGACAACCACCGGGGCAAAATTTTTCGTCTCTACGATAATGGGCAGGTGCCGGAGGACAACCCCTTCGCGGACCAAAATGGGGCGATGCCAGAAATTTTTTCTTATGGCCACCGGAATCCGCAGGGCTTGGAGTTGAACCCCGCTACGGGCAGCATCTGGTCTCACGAGCATGGCCCCAAAGGCGGCGACGAGGTAAACTACAGCCAAGCCGGCCACAACTACGGCTGGCCCACCATCTCCTATGGCAGAAATTATGACGGGACCATCCTCACCGAGGAGACCCATCGCGAAGGCATGGAGCAACCCCTGACCTGCTGGGTACCCAGCATTGCCCCTTGCGGCATGGAGTTCATTACCAGCGACCGCTATGGCCCCTGGAAAGGCGACCTGCTGGTCGGTTCGCTGAAGTTTCGCCGCATTGAGCGGGTCATGGTCGAGGGCGACACCGTCACCGGCCGGGAAATCATTCTCGAAAACCTCGGTCGCATCCGCGCCCTGACCCAAGGCCCCGATGGCCTGATCTAT
>CAZIVQ010000552.1:0-3694 GCA_964542415.1 uncultured Bacteroidia bacterium
GCGCAATTTATCCATGTAAGATTTTGGCCCGGGGGAGACGATTTCTTTTCGCTGATGGAATAAGAATTCCGGGCTACCTCTCTATTTGGAAAAATAACCGGGTGTTATTTTTCCTGCATGGCAGGTGTTGGCGTTAGAAAATTTTTTAAATGGACTTTTTCGGCGCGAAATTTGCGCGATATGTCGAAAAAAGCGGGTAAGGTTTCGGGACCAAAACAACCGGAGGCGATCCACAAATTGCGGCTTAGGCCCATATCTCAACCATTCGGCGAAAAACCGCTTTCATTCGCCTCCACATTCGCTTTCTTGAAGCCTAAACACTTCCAATACCCACACCATGTGTACCCCTAAGCACGCTCAACGTACCGCTGATATGCACCATTCATTTTCTACCCTGAAATTTTTCTTGCTCCTCCTCCTTCCCGCCCTGGGCTTTCTTTCTGCTTGTCAGACCCCGCAGCAAGCCGCCTATAAGGTCTACAAAACCGAGTCCATGGAAGTAATCGAGGCCGCGTTCGAACACGTGTTGCTCGCCGGGAAAAACCTGCCGGAATTCGAGACGGCTACCTATACCGGAGAAGTTTTCATTTCTTCGATCGTACCCGAGACCTTTCCTTTTGACCCGGCGGCCCACGACAAAAAAGACCGCAAGGCCACCCTCTACCGCTTCCAACTGCCCTTCATGGTGGATGATTACATCCTTACCCGGGCCACGCCAGAAGAACTCAAGGCTCGCGCCGAGCAAGAAGGAGACTTCGTTTACCTTATGCTGGGAAATATCGACATCGGCAGCAACCGCGCCGAAGTGGGAATGGTTACCGCCTGGCAAACCGCCAACAGCGAAGGCATCATGGCCTCTCGTGACGGCAGCGCCAACTACAACGGCCTCGGCGGCTACCGCATGGCCTTTGTTCGCCAAAACGGCAAGTGGGTCTTCCACAAGTACCTCAAAACCTGGGGCGACGTCGACGAAAACCTGATGAAAGCCAAACCTCAGGTGGCCGATCGCGGCCCCGCCCAGCCCTAAGCCTGGGCTTCACAATAGGCTTTGAGCAGGGCAAATTCTTGCTTTTTCATCTCAAGTATCGGCTCCAAGCCATGCTTTCCTTCCTCAGCTTGCCCGGTAACGGGAACCGGACTAAACGTCAGTTTGGTCCGGTTTTCTGTTTCTGGATACAACCGGTAATACTGGTAAAGAGTCAGATCCCGCTGCGGCATCCGCAGCAGATTGACGTAGTCGGTGTATTGCTCCGTGACTTTCCGCTGCACATTGGTAAATTCTATTTGCTCCCCCTCAATCTGGCAGACATGCCCGGCTCCTAGCCGCTCGATCGGCCCTTCAGGGGTGATTTCAGCCCTGGGATCTCCCCACACGGGAATCAGTTTGGGATCGGTCAAAACCTGGTACACCTGCTCCAACGGGGCCTCAATGTCCAGGCTCAGCCAGGGCGTTGACGGGGGCGTCACTGGCTCAGGCCGGGGAGGAGGGGCAGGGATATGAGCCCGTACCGCTCCTAACTGGCTAAAATGATACGCGACCTTCCCCAAAGCGGCATAGGCATCTTGCCCCTGCTCCCAACATAGGTCCAACAGCTCAGGCAGGGCCTCTCCAGTGGCGGTGAGCAATTTCTCCGAAATCAGCAGGTAGCCTTCTCCTTTGGGGACGCTGTTTTTCAGCAAGCGATGCGCCACGATCAAGTCCAGCCCGGTAGGCTTCACAAAGCGCCCTACTTTCAGCTCCTTGATCTCACCGTAGTGAGCGATAAACTTGAGGTTCAAGGCACTGGCCTGCATGCAGGCCCCACAGTGGCAGACATTGTCCCGCTCGATTTCTTTGAGGTAACGATGAAAGGCCTGATACATCGATAAACTCAATTTCCCTACCTCCCGCAGCGACATCGCCTTCCCTTTTTGATAGAGCAACAGCGCATCTCCTTCGATTTCAGCCAATTCCAGCCGCTCCCCTACCTCTGCCAGCATCGCTTCCATCAGTTCGGTCACGATGTGGGTGCTGTGGATGATTTCGGTGCGGCTGAGAAAATCGGTGTAGCCGCTGATGTCGGGAATGAGAAACGTAGCGTATTCGTTCATAAGGGAGAATTCAAGTTTGGGACCATTTCCCATGGGGTAAGTTGTTCTCCCTGCGGGGTAGAACTTGCTCGCCCGGGACAAATCCGCGCGAGAGATGAGCAAAGAGGGGACTCAACCCCTTTTCGCTCGTACGCTGATTTGTTGCTTAGCGTCTACCCGCTCTCTCGTCTTTTCTCCCTTGCTGTCGCTCAGCCTACACCTTTTGGCCCAAAGCGGCGACCACCGCATCGCCTACCTGCTCGGTGGTACATGCTCCCCCGTTCAGGTCTTCGGTGGTTTTTCCCGCCGCAATAGCCGCAGCCACCGCCGCCCGGATCACTTTGCCCTCTTCCTCCATTCCAAACTCCAGCTCCAGCATCATGGCTGCCGAAAGGATGGTCGCCAGGGGATTGGCGCGGTTTTGCCCCGCCGCCTGTGGGTAAGAGCCGTGGATGGGCTCGTAGACCGAAGTCTTTTCGCCGATCGAAGCCGAAGGCAAGGTGCCCATCGAGCCGGTGATGACCGAGGCTTCGTCGGAGAGAATGTCGCCAAACATATTCTCGGTCAGCACCACGTCGAAGTAGCCCGGGTTGCGGATCAGTTGCATGGCGGCATTGTCCACAAACATGGTGTCAAACTCAATCTCCGGATGCTGCGTGGCATACGCGCCCACCACTTCGCGCCAAAGGCGGGAGGTAGCCAGCACGTTGGCCTTGTCGACGAGGGTGACCTTTTTGCGGCGCTGGTAGGCGGCCTTGAAAGCCAGCTCGGTGATGCGCAGGATGCCCGCCCGGTCATAGACGCAGCTGTCGAAGGCCTGCTTGCCGTTTTCACTGCGGCCGCGCGGCTCCCCGAAATAGATGCCCCCGATCAGCTCCCGCATGATCAGCAGGTCGGTGCCCTGGATGACCTCGCGCTTGAGGGGCGAGGCGTCGAGCAGGTCGTCGTATGCGACCACCGGCCGCAGGTTGGCGAAGAGCCCCAAGGCCTGGCGCATGCGTAGCAGGCCCTGCTCCGGCCGGACTTTGGCCGAAGGATCGTTGTCGTATTTGGGGTGCCCAATGGCCCCAAAGAGGATCGCATCGGCCGCCAGGCAAGCCGCCAAGGTCTCCGGCGGGAAGGGATCGCCCGTCGCGTCGATGGCGGCGGCTCCTACCAGGGCTTCCTGGTACGAAAAGGCATGCCCAAAGCGGGCTGCCACCGCATCCAGTACCTTGCGGGCTTCCCGCACCACTTCCGGCCCGATGCCGTCCCCGGCCAGTACCGCAATCTTTTTTTCCATAGCTAATGAAGGTGTGTGTGAAACGTTGTCCCGGCAAATTAGCATTTATCGGGCGGTTTCCCGCCTGGCCCGTCAGGTTGCCCCATCCCCCCGGGGGATAGGGTTTTCCTATAAAACCTTTCCCGGCGCTAATCTGCCAGGCTGTGTTCAACCCTATTTCCAAATCAGCTCGCGCCTGATTGGATCAGGTGCGAGCTGGTTTGGAAGCGCCTGCGGCGACAGCTTATTCGCACCGGACGCAGTCCGTCGCGAGCCCAAAAGGAAGGTTGAACACAGCCTCTGCGATTTGTGCCGATTAAAGCCGGAATTTACCATTTCTCGCTGGCTAAGCTGGCATGCTAG
>CAZIVQ010000553.1:0-3681 GCA_964542415.1 uncultured Bacteroidia bacterium
CCTGAGCCCGGACATGCTACTGGCCTACGACACCGAGCAAGGGGGCTTGCAAAAAGCCTGGAAAGGACAGATGCTCTACCTGCCCAGAGATTCGGGGGTTGCCGTACCCGCCGCTCAAAGCAATGGGTTTCCTTACCTCGAAGCAGATAGCGGGCAGACAGACTGGATCGTCTGGTACCAAGGGCAACGCCTGGAGCCGCAGCCGGTTTTTCGTCGCCTGGAGGTAGATGGCCTCTTATCCAAAATCCACTTTGCCCTTCCCCTCCCCAGCGGAGATACCATAGAGATAGCAGAATACCCCGAGCACTTGCTCGCCAAAAAGCCCAAAGAAGGACGCCATACCTTGCTGCGAACGTTTTGGCTCAAGCAAGTACCCAAGGGGGCGGAAGTCCGGCTGGCAGTAACTGTGGATAACTTGTGGAAAGGCAAAGACCTCAAGGCTTCAGGCAAATGGGAGAACGACCAAAAGCTGAAGCGCCATTTCGACTGGGGTACCTTGTACGACTTCACCGGTGAGCTACTGCTCAAACCCGGGGATGCCACCACCTTAAAGGTGACTTTTACCATGTCGCCAGAAGAGAAGGTTTCAGGCAATTAACCTAGCTTCATCAGCCACTGCATCAGCGTTTTTACCCGGTTCGTGTAAGGAGGGTAAATGAACTTGAACGTCCCAAATCGCTGATGAAGTACGCTTCGCTCATGGGTAAAGGCCTGGAAGGTCGCATAGCCCCCCGACTTACCGAAGCCGCTGTTGTTTTGCCCGCCGAAGGGGAGTCCGGGATGGGCGTAGTGGATTATGCAGTCGTTGACCACCGCGTCGCCGGAAGGGATTTCCCGGAGAAAAAACTCGGCGTTTTTGGCATTCTGGCAAAAGACATACATGGCCAAAGGCAGTGGCAGTCGCCGCACCTGCGCCACGGCTTCTTCGCGATGTTGATAAGTCAGCACCGGCAGCACCGGGCCGAAAATTTCTTCCTGCATCACGGGCATCTCTACCGTCACGCCGCTGAGGACGGTGGGAGCAATAAAACGATCCTGCGGGTCTATTTTTCCTCCCGTTTCTGCCTTGGCCCCCGCCTTCAGGGCATCTTCGAGCAAGATGCCTACCCGCTCTACATGCCGGATGTTGACGATGCGGCCCCAGGAGTCGCTCGTTTGGGCATCCTTTCCGTACATGTTGTCCACCGCTTGTTTTAGGTGGGACAAAAATTCGTCTTTGACTCGCTCCTGAATCAGTAGGTAGTCAGGCGCGATGCAGGTCTGCCCGTTGTTGAGGAACTTTCCCCAGGCAATGCGCTCGGCGGCGTCTTTGAGCTTGGCGCTCTCATCGACGATACAGGGGGATTTGCCGCCCAACTCCAGGGTGACCGAAGTCAGGTGCTCGGCCGCGGCTTTCATCACGATTTTGCCCACTTGTGGGCTGCCGGTGAAAAAGATGTGGTTGAAAGGCAGCTTGAGCAGGGCCTGAGCCACCTGTTGGTCGCCCTCAAAGACCTGTACCTCCTCGGGCGGGAACAATTCCTCTACCATGTTGACCACCAGGGCGGAGGTGTGGGGCGTCATTTCGGAAGGCTTGATCATCACGGCGTTGCCCCCGGCGATGGCCCCGATCAGCGGCTTGACCACGAGGTTGAAGGGGTAGTTCCAGGGGGCGATGATGAGCACCACGCCTTTGGGGGCGCGGCGGATCTGACCGCTGCTGCCCAAGAGGGTGAGGGGGGTCGATACCCTTTGGGGTTTGAGCCATCGCTTGAGGTGTTTGAGGGCAAATTTTGCTTCGCTGATCAGGTCGAAGACCTCGGCCGCCAGGGTCTCCACGCCCGGGCGGCGGTAGTCTTGGTAAAGGGCTGCTTCGATATCATCCTGGTGTGAGCGCACGTAATCCAAGAGGCGCTGGAGCTTGGCTTGGCGCTCTTGGTATCCGGTACGGGCAAGGACGGGGGCATGGGCTTGCAAGCGCTGAAAGGCAGCTTGAATCTCTTTTTCCGTGGCGGTATTGGGGGCAACAGGAATGGTCGTGGTTGTCATGAATGTGGGTTGGGTCAAAGAGTAGAGGAGTCGAAGAAAGAACCATACCGGCTTGGGAACAGTTTACTTGTAGGGCAATTAAAAAAATATACCTATAATCCTGATTGCCATCAAGGCCCTCAGTCACTTTCCCAGGACACATGCAAACCCCAATGGAGGGCGGTTATGCCAGCTTCTCCGGGGGCCTGTCTTATTTTTTCCAGAATTCGTACCTTTTGGCCCCATCCTCCGTTTTATCTGCCAGCCATTCTCCCTTTGACTTAACCATTTGCCATGCATACCCCGCCACGTCATGTCACCTTGTTTATGTTGGTGCTGTCAGGCCTTCTGAGCAGCTGTTCTGCCCCGCTGAGCGCGCAACAAGATCCCACCGCGGGCATCCAATTTTACCAGGGTAGCTGGCAGGAGGTGCTCCGAGCGGCCAAAGACCAGGGCAAACTGGTTTTCGTCGACGCCTACACCACCTGGTGTGGCCCCTGCAAGGCCATGGCCCGCAACACCTTCCCCGACCCCGAAGTCGGCACGCTTTTCAACCGCGAATTCATCAATTACCAGCTCGACATGGAAAAAGGTGAGGGGATAAATTTTGCCCGCAAGTATCAGGTCAATGCCTATCCTACCCTGCTTTTTCTGGATCCTTATGGAGAAGTCGTGCATAAAGTGGAGGGCTACCAGGCCCCCATCCAGCTGTTCAACCAGGGCAAACGCGCCCTTTCTCCCGAAAACAACGCCCGGCTGCTGGCCCTGCAATACGAAAATGGCAGCCGCGACCCGGTGGTCTTGTTTCACCATGGCATGAACCTCAAGGAGGCCGGAAAAGACTTCCGGGAGGTCGCAAAAGCCTATTTTTCGACCGTGGAAAAAGAAAAAGACCTGCTCTCGGAGCGTAACTGGAAAGCCATCCAGGCCTTTACCATTGACCTGGAAAGCCGCGAATACCAGTACCTGCTCCAAAAGCAGAAAAAATTCATGCGCACGTTTGGCATCCAGCCGGTAGCCGATAAGCTGTACGCCGTGCTGAAGCAAAATGTGCTGCAAGCAGCTCTCCTCCGCCAGCCGGCCCGCTACGAGCGGGTCATTGAGCTGGCAGAAGACGAAATCAAGGACGATGGCCGCACCGCCAACCGGCTCAAGATGACCTATGCCGAAGCGACCGGCGATTGGCAGGCCTATGCCGAACGAGCGACCTACCACTTCGAGGAATTTTTGGTCACCAAGCCCAAAGAGCTGGACCATGCAGCCCGCCTGTTTGCCGAGAACATCGAAGACCCGGCCCTGCTGGAACAGGCCGCCGGTTGGGCCCGGCAGTCTATGGCCATCGACAAAGCGGCCTACAACCACCTGACCTACGCCCTGCTGATGCTCAAGCAAGAAAAATACGAAGAGGCCCGACAGTTTGCCAACCTCGCCAAGCAACTGGCCGAGCTAAAAAATGATCAGGAGCAAGTCGAGGCCGCCAGCCGCCTGTTACGGGACATCAGCAAAGCCGTTCGCAATTAGCGAAGCGAATTTTCCAGTAGCACAAACAAGATGCGCTGGGCCTGCACGACCATTTTTATTTTTCTCTGCTTTATCCTATTATGCCATTACTGACCACGTTGGTCAAACCGGTCAATAGCAAATATTGATTTCTGGCTATACTTTTGCTATTTG
>CAZIVQ010000554.1:0-3674 GCA_964542415.1 uncultured Bacteroidia bacterium
CCAGCGGGGTTGAATATTTGTAGCTCCGGCAGCATAACGATCCCCCGACCCCAGCAGGGTCGCACCTACGTTCTGGGTTTGGGGTTCAGACTGCAAGGTCGAACCTCCGAGTCCTCGCCCTGATTGGTAAAAACTTTCCGGTTTCTCCCCCTGGTTGACCGGGAGATCTGCGAACGGCATCCATGATCCGTGTCCCCCGTGGCAAAAAAAAGGATTTGGATTAATCAAACTTGCCTTCGATATTCTATAAGCAATGCCGGAGCAGCCCTCCTCCCCTATTCCCCATATTTCCCCTATTCCTCTACTCCCCATCCACCCTATCTTCCTCATCGGTTTCATGGGGGCTGGCAAGACCACCCTCGGGCAGGCTGCGGCGACGCAGCTGGAACGTCCTTTTGTCGACCTGGACCACTACATCGAGGCGCGAGCGGGAAGGACGGTGCAGGAAATTTTTGCCTGCGAGGGGGAAGCCGCCTTCCGGGCCCGGGAGCAAGCGGCTCTCACTGAACTGAGCAAAGGCCTGGCAGGGGCGGCCATTGTGGCCTGCGGCGGCGGGGCGCCCTGCTTTGGAGATAACCTGGCCCGCATGCAGCGGGGAGGCACGGTCGTGTACCTTTCGGTCCCTCCGCAGGAGCTTGCCCGGCGACTGGCCCCGGCCAAGGCCCACCGGCCCCTGATCGCGGGCGTAGAGGACGCGGATTTGCTCGCCTTTATCAGCCAACTCCTGGCCCGGCGGGAGCCCTACTACCAGCAAGCTAAGGTCATTTTACCAAACCCCACCACCCAAAGCTTGCTGACGGCCATCGCAGCCCTGGAAGGCGACTAAAGTGGGGCTGTTTCGCAACAAGCAAATGCCCCCCGGCTCAGCTTCACTGAACCGGGGGGCTTGAGGTTAGGCAAGACGTAGCTTCCTTACCACATTTCTTGCATTACCTGCATCGACTCGTAGAGGTAAGGGTCTTTTTTCAGGTCCTTGTACCAGGTCTCGCGGCGCTCTATGCGCACGGAGTCAGCAGCGACAAAGGCGGCATCGCCTTGGAGGGGAATGACCTTGAGGTCCTCGATAGGATGGTAGAGGTCCTCAAAACGCTGGGACTCCGCCTCGATTTTGGCCCGCTCCGCCTGGTAGGCTTCCAGTTGCAGGGGGTAATGGTCCTTTTCCTGGCGGGTCTTGAAGCGAGCGGCATTTTCTTCGATCAGCGAAAAGGTCTGGTTTTGACTGATGCGGGCTTGGCTGTTGGCCCGGAGAGCACCCACGTCATAGTCGGCGCGGTCCCAGGCTTGGTAAGGCACTGCTTCGATTTCGTCCCATTCCAGAGAGTTGGGCTGCTCTTTCTCCCCGATTTCCAGCTGGCTGTATTCGTCGGGCAAGATGATGTCTGGCATCACGCCGCGCAACTGGGTAGCCCCCCCGTTGATGCGGTAAAACTTTTGAATGGTAAGCTTCATTTGACCCAAAGGCTTGATCTCCTGAGAACCCCGGATGAAGTCGTCGAGGTCTACGAAGCTCTGCACCGTGCCTTTGCCAAAGGAAGGACTGCCGATAATCACCCCCCGGCCATAGTCTTGGATGGCGGCAGCGAGAATCTCAGAGGCAGAAGCACTCAGCGAATTGACCATCACGATCAGCGGGCCTCCGTACTGGAGGCGGGGATCTTTGTCAGCCCGTACGCGGGGCCGACCCCGGCGCGAGCGTACCTGTACCACCGGTCCTTCTTCAATGAACAGGCCGGTCATTTCCACCACGTCTGGCAGGGAGCCGCCTACGTTGCCGCGCAGGTCAAGGATGAGGCCATCAGCGCCCTCAGCGGTCAGCTTTTCGATTTCGATGGCCACATCGGTGGCGCAGCGGCGCGCGTCGCGGTCCTGAAAATTCACATAAAACTTCGGCAAGTAGATATAACCGATCTGCTTGTCACTGCCGGCATTTTTCAGCATGACTGATTTGGCAAAGGTTTCCTCGATTTCCACCACATCCCGCACAATGGGAATCACTTTGGTAGAGCCATCGGCTTTGCGGACGGTAAGCTGTACTTCGGTGCCTTTGGGGCCGCGAATGAGTTTGACCACCTCGGTCAGGTCCATGCCAACCACGTCGATAGGATCTTCTTCTGCCTGGCCTACTTTAAGGATTCTGTCGTTGGCTTTGAGTCTTCCTTGACGGGCCGAAGCGCTGCCAGGCAGGATACGCACCACCTTGATGTAGCCTTCGGTCTCTTGTAACTGAGCCCCGATTCCCTCAAATTGCCCGGAGAGGTCTTCGTCAAAGCGACTTTTGTCTTGGGGAGGAAAATAGCCGGAATGCGGGTCGTAGGTGTTGGCGACGGCATTGACAAAATCATTCCAGCGATCTTCCTGATCCATTTCCGCCAGCCGCTCAAAATACCGCTCCTGGTTTTTGCGTACCCGCTCACGGGCTTCCTGCTCCAGAAGGGCCAGGGATTTAATTTCTACGCTTTCATCGCCCTCGGCCTGAGCTTCCTCTTGGCGTTTCAGCGCATCTGCCACGCGAGAAAGCACTTGGTATTTGAGCAACTGCCGCCAGCGGTCCTTGAGTTCCGAGGGCGAGTTGGCATAGGCCATGTTTTCCACATCGGTATCGAGGGTTTCGTCCGCTTGCAGGTCAAATGGGGTGACCAGAATGTCCTCGACGTAGGTTTCGGCTTCATTGATCCGCCGGTCCATCACCTCAGAGGCTTGTTCGAAAAAGGCAAAAGCCCCTTCGTTTAGCTCATCGTCGAGCCGCTCCCGGTATTGCTGTAATTGATGCACATCGCTTTGGAGGAGGTAGCGCTTGTTGTAATCGAGTTGCTTCAGGAAATTATCATACACTTCGACGGAAAAGGCGTCATTTACCTCCTGAGGCTGATAATGGTACAGGTTCATGCCCTGGATCATGAGGCGCATCAGCACCTCGTGCTTGTCCTCGCTGTCGTAATACAGCGTGTAGGAGCTGAATAACAGCAAGGCAGCAAGAATCGAAGTCGAAAACAGGATTTTGAGCTTCATGTAAGATAGAAGGTTAGTCAATCAAAACCAGACCGGCAAAGGGACACCAGAGCTCTGTTCTCCTGCCATCCCTCAGCGGGCCGAATATTCCCGTAAATAAAGCCTCCCTTGCCCTTGCGCGGCAACTTGAGGCCCAAGGATTGGCAAGAGGACAATAGGACGGATCAGGTAAAGATAAAGCGATAGCTGGAATGTTGGGCAGAGGGCATGGCCTAGAAACGGGTAAACCTGCACGAAAATCGAAAAAAAGGCAGTTGTTCTTGCGTAGCCACCCGGATGAGGAGGGAACCAGATTATTTCAACCTTTATCCTTACGGGATAATTCTAACCGGGTTGGCAAGGGGAATGTTAGAGAATTTCTCTGGGTATAGGGTGTTTCCCTTGAAGGATAAATGGTGAAGCCCATTTTTTTCTCCGTTCGTTATCCATTTATCGTTTTAAACCCTGTCAGCGTTCCCAAAAACGCTGACAGGGTTATCAGAATAGCTTTTCCGATGCCGCATTTCTATTCTATCCCAAAATTGCTTCACAGACAGGAAGAACAGCCTACCTCAAGGCGCATAGTGAATCAGCACCTCAAACACCCCATAGGCAAGGATCCCGGCACTCGCGGTCCAAAGCAGGGTAGGCAGCCATTGTAGCAAGGCCAGCCGCTTGATGGTCCA
>CAZIVQ010000555.1:0-3664 GCA_964542415.1 uncultured Bacteroidia bacterium
GTCACAGTAGACATCCTCGGCCGGGAGGCCTAGCTTTTGCCAGGTGACGCGGCCGCCCTGGCCGAGAAAGGTCAGGTTGATGAGGTTAAAGTCACCCGAAGCTCCCAAAATACGGGTGCTGTCCCGGTCCGAGCGGTAGATGAGGTCCGTTTCAGCAAAGCGAATGGCCGGGGTCTGGTAACTTTTCTCCTCCCCCTCTACCGTCTGAAAGATCAAGCGGGGGGTGGCCGCCGTGGCATTCCAAGAAAACTTTGGCCGGATAATGGCCGCCCCATCGGGCAGGTAAGTCAGGAAATTGCGCAGGTAGCGGCTGACCCGGTCGGGTTCAAGGTTGAGGATGGCCTGCATGGACACCTCAAAAAACTGGTCCAGGGGTATTTTTACGTGGGTGTCCTGAGCGATCAGGTGAGAAAAGATCAGGGAATAATGGGCCAGCGAAGGGGCGGTCCGGAAGCGCTTACTCACCATGATGTTGACCTGCGTGATGAAGGTCTCCTTATCGGCCACGGTGGTTTTGGGGTCATCCCAAGCCAACTGTAGCGCGGCAGCTGCGGCCTTGCCTTCATCGCCCTTGGCCTGGTTCAGGACATTGGTAAATTCCTGAATGAACATAGGCGGGTCGGTCGCAAAAAAGCTTACCCCTTGAGCAAACATCCGGGGGTGGAGGGCAAGGAGGCTCCCCATTACAAACAGGCGAATGAACAATCGAAGTTTCATCGGAATCGGAAAAATGATCGGTTAAAGAAAGGAACGGGTAAGGGGAGGGATAAAAGGGCGGCGGCCTTTAGGGGGCTTGCCAGGCCAGGGCCACCCATAGGTTTTCCTGCAACTGCCGGGCCACTTTCCATTGCCACTGCCGGGCGAGCGGCTCAAAAGCAGGCAGATCAGCCTCATAGATGCCGCTGATGATCACCTTGCCGCCCGCGTGCAGATGGGGCTGGTAAGCCGGGAGTTCCTGAAGCAGGGCATTGCGGTTGATATTGGCCAAGATGAGGTCGAAGGGCTGGCCCAGCGGTAGCACCGAGGCATCGCCAAGCTGCACTTCCATGTTGGTGATGTCGTTGAGGGCAAGGTTTTCCCGGGCATTTTCGTAGCTCCAGGGGTCGATGTCGGTGGCGAAGACCGAGGCAGCGCCCATTTTACTGGCCAAAATTCCCAGTACCCCCGTGCCGGTGCCCGCGTCGAGGACCCTGAGGCCATGCAAGTCGAGATGAGAAAGCTGCCGCAGCATCAGCCGCGTGGTCTCATGCTGGCCCGTCCCAAAGGACATTTTGGGGTCGATACGCAGGGTATGGCGAAAGCCTGCTTCCGGTTCGCGGAAGGTCGGCACCACCTGGCAAAAGTCCCCTACCTGCACGGCGGCCACCTGTGCTTCCCACTCGGCGTTCCAGTTGCGGGCCGCCACGGGCGTGACCACGGGATCCCCCGCTGCCAGCGACAGAGGAGAGAGCAGCTCCTGTACCAGGACCGGGTCGTAGGCAGGGGCAGGAACATAGGCGCAGAGCCCAGCGTCCGTTTCTTCAAAAGCTTCGCAAGCAGATTCGGCTAGCAAGGCCATCGCTACTTCGCATAGCTCAGCGGGCAACGTGAAGCGCAGCTGCAAGTAGTCGGTCTTGGGAGGGGCATCCATAGTTACGGTCAAGTCTCGTAGCCCGGCAGATCGCGGGTATTCATATCCTAATTAGGCACCGGGCAAAAGTTACCCTACTGCCACGAAGTCAGGTACCTGTTTTCCTCATACTTCTGGACAAAAAAGATTTGCTGGGAGGGATTTCAGCTTGCCCGCCTTGGGAGGATGGCGGAGGCGCCGTGAAATTCCTGCCTTACACCTTACCCCCCTATCCCCTTTCATATGGGCGAGTAGGGATGTCGACAGGCAAGATGAGAAATGGCTTGACATAAACCGCCGATGGCGGCAAAAAACGGCAAAAAAGCTGCATCACACAACCGGTAGCCTCGGCAGGGGGCACAAAGGGCCCCGCTTACTGACAGCCCGCCGCGGTGCGATAGTCGGTGTAAGCAACGCTGAAGTCGGCAAAATTCTCCACCTCTTCTACGTAAACCGTAAAGTCGGCAAAACCCTTTACGTCGGTCTTAAACCAATAGCCCGGCTGGGTGGCAAAGCCTTCGGTATCTTCCCAATAAACCACGAGGTCGGCAAAGCCTTCGATGTCTTGCACGAAGATGCGGTAATCGGCAAAGGCCGCTACAGACTCAAAAAACACTGCGCCTTGCAGGTCGCAGATATCCCGTACCACCGGGGGCTCAGGCGCAGCCATGGTAGCGGGGGTGTAGGTAAAAAGGGTCAGGCTGAGAAGGAAAAGGGAAATAAGAAATGATTTCATGGGTGTAGACAAAATTGGAGGCATTATTTAGCTTGCTATATTAACAACTGAGCGCAAAGAAAAAAGGCAAAAATATGGTTTGTCCATCACTATAACGAAGAAGGTCCCTTCCTTGGTCTACCTGAGTGTAACCAATTGCGCGAGGCCTGTGGCAAGCATACTTTTCTTATGATGGGTGCTTTGTGCTCTGGTCCAGAAATGTTACCTTTATTTATGGTAGTCCCACTCGTGCTATACGCAGAAAACAACCTGGAAGAGGCCCGGCTGGTTGAACTAGCGCTCGAAGATGCCGCGGTGAGTTTTCAATTATTCCGGGTAGAAAATGGCGAAATCGTCCTCGATTATCTCTATCGACGTCCGCCTTTTCAAGACCCCCTCCTTCATCCCGTGCCCGCGCTCCTTTTGATCGACCTGAGCATGCCTCGCCTCAATGGGCTAGAATTGCTCCAGCAAATAAAGGCCGACCCCGAGCTACGGGCGTTTCCTGTGTGCATTTTCTCCACCTCCCAAGACGAAATCGCGGTAAGAAAGCTTTACGATGCTGGCGCCGCCTCCTTCATGCGCAAACCCATCGACTACGAAGGCCTCGTTCACCTGCTTCAGGTCATTGATCGCTATTGGATGAAGCATGTCAGCCTGCCACAACGGGGATGAGAAGCGACACCGCCCTCCTACAAGTTTTGGGGCCTTCAACCACAGGATCGCTAAATGATGGCTTTGTACACCTTTAGTTGGATCGCCTTTTATGCCCTGCATAGCCTGTTGGCTGCAACCAGGGTAAAAAGCCGTATCCGGCATTTTCTGGGGCCTGTTGCCTTCCGGTTTTACCGCCTGGGCTACAACCTCCTGTTTATCCTGGTTTTTCTGGGCCTGCTCTATTGGCAGCAGGGGTTGCCTGCTCCCCGCTGGTGGGGACCCTGGCTCCCTTTGCAGGTACTGGCCTGGAGCCTGCTACTCGGTGGCGGGGTAATAGGGATACTGGCTTTTCGCCATTACCGCCTGAGCGAGTTTTCTGGCTGGGAAATGTGGCGCGGCCAAGACAGCGTCCAGCCTGAGCATTTGGTCATCTCTGGTTTCAATGGCTATGTGCGACATCCTGTTTACTTTGCTACCCTCCTCATCCTAGCGGGCTACTTCTTGTGGCATCCAGCCCTTCCCCATGCGATCACCGCTGGGCTGGGGATCGCCTATCTGCTCATTGGCACCCGGCTCGAAGAACGCAAGCTCGTGCAGACATTCGGACAAGCCTATCGTGATTACCAACGGAAGGTGCCCATGCTCATCCCCCTAAAATGGCGATAAGTCGCTTGGCGGACGTT
>CAZIVQ010000556.1:0-3654 GCA_964542415.1 uncultured Bacteroidia bacterium
CATCATGGCCATTGCCTCGGGCATCCTCGAAGGGCTGAAATTTGGGGACAATACCCGGGCGCTACTCATCACCCGGGGCCTGGCCGAGATGGTCTTCATCGGCAAAGCCCTTGGGGCAGATGTCCGAGCCTTTCTCGGCTTGGCCGGGATCGGTGACCTCGTGGCTACTTGCTCTAGCAGCCGCTCCCGCAACTTCACCGTGGGCTACCGCCTGGGAAAAGGCGAAGCCCTCCCTGACATCATCGAAAGCATGGAAGAAGTAGCCGAAGGCATCAAAACCGTCGCCTTGGTTCGGGCCCTGGCTACGGAGTACAAAATCACCGCTCCCATTACCCAGACCCTGTACCGCACCCTTTTCCATGATTTCGACATCCAGCGCGGCATGCGCCTGCTCATGGAGTTTCCCTTTACCGAAGACGTGGAGTTCATTTGACCCCCCATTCTGCCCAATTGACCCCAAACCCGCGCGCTCGCACCTGAAAGAATCAAGTGCGAGCGCTAACTGCGGTAATGACTGTGACTCAACGTGCGTAAATTATCCCTGCTCCTTCACCAGCTTCGCCCCACGGGCGGCCACTTCGTTGATGGAGGGATCGGTGATGAGCATGTCCATGACCGGCCATTCAAAGCCGACATAGGTGGAGATTTCGGCTTCGAATTCGGCCACCATGACCGAATCCACGCCGTAGGCGGCCAGCGAATCGTCCGGGTCGATATCGCTAACAGGCATTTCCAGGCGCTGGGCCATCCAGGTTACGATCCATTCACGCAGGTCGGCGGAGCTGATGCGAGGTTGTGTGTCTTTCATGGGTTTAGGGGCTGTGCTGAGCTGCCAGGCAGCTTCGATGTGCAATTCTTGGTTGAGGTAAGCTTGTTTACAGGCCCGGCGCATGATTTTGCCGCTGCTGGTCTTGAGAATGCTGCGGCGCTTGACGAGAAAAATGGCGTAGGGCTGTAGTTCGTGCTCCAAAGATACAGCTTTGCGAATGGCGGCAAAGGCTTCGTCAGGAGAAGTTTTTTTCAACGCTCCCCGGTCAGCCTCCTGCAGGATCACCAGGCGCTCCTCTCCGTCGACCTCGACCGAAAAGGCAGCGCCTCCCGAAGGACGTAAGCAAACGTGGCTGCGCTCTACGGTCAGCTCAATGTCCTGCGGGTAATGGTTACGGCCGCGGATGATGATCAGGTCCTTCAGCCGACCGGCGATGAACAGTTCTTCGCCCAAGAAGAAGCCCAGGTCGCCGGTGCGCAGGAAGGGCCCTTCGCCCGTGCGGAGGTGAGCCCCGAAGGTCTCCTCCGTGGCCTCGGGCCGCTGCCAGTAGCCCTGGCAAATGCTGGGACCCTGAATCCAGATTTCTCCGATTTGCCCCTCGGGTAGGACCTCAAGGGTATCGGGCTGCACGATGCACAGGTTCTGCCCAGACTGCACCCGCCCGGAGCTGGCCAGTTCGCGGGTAGCCCCGGCGAAGTCAACGCCGACGGCCACGGCCCGTCCTTGCTCGAGCTGCTCAGCATCAAGGGTAGCAAAAACCGCGTCTTCATCGCGGCTTCCCCCAGAAACCATGAGGGTGGTTTCGGCCATGCCATAGCAGGGATAGTGCGCCTTGGCCTGGAAGTTGGCCGGGGCAAATTTTTCGGTGAAGCGCCGCAGCGTTTCCGGCCGCACCGGTTCGGCCCCGTTGAAGGCGATTACCCAATGGGAGAGGTCCAGCCCGGCGATGTCTTCGTCGCTACAGCGTGCCACGCAGAGGTCATAGGCAAAGTTGGGCGCGCCAGCTACCCGGGCTTTGGTTTCTGAGATCAGGCGTAGCCAGCGAATGGGCCGCTGCAAAAAAGTGGTAGGCGAAATGAGGTTGATGGTGATGCCCGCGTAGACAGCCTGCAAGGCATTGCCGATGAGGCCCATGTCGTGAAAGAGCGGCAACCAGCTGACATAGATATAATCGCTATCCGAGCCAAAGCCGTCATAGATCATCCGCTCGTTGTGCATGAGGTTGCCGTGGGTGACCATCACCCCCTTGGGGTTGCCGGTGGAGCCGGAGGTGTACTGAAGAAAAGCGAGGGTTTCAGCCGCGACCGCGGGACGCTTCCAGGCACTAGCCCCGTCAAAGGAGATGTCTTCCATTATCAGCCATTCGCCATCCTGGACATTGAGTTCATCGTTGCCATGCTGCGCCAGGGTCTCGTACACGCTGCGGCTGCAGAAGAAGAGGGCCGCCTGCGAATCCTGAGAGATGCTGGCGATGCGCCCAAACTGCCGGCCCATCTGTGGCGGGTATACCGGCACGGCCACCACCCCGGCGTAGAGGCAACCAAAGAATGCAGCCAGGTATTCGATGCCCGAAGGAAAAAGCAACATGGCGCGCTCCCCGCTCAGGTTGCGACGTTGCAGCTCCGCCGCGATAGCCCGGGCGTGGCGGTCGAGTTCGTCGAAGGTGTATTGCAGAGAAACGTTCTCTCCATCGGCAAAGAAAGCAAAGACGACTTTTTCGGGGCTGTGAGCGGCCCGTTCGCTGAGCAGGTCGACCAGGTTGTCGACCGCGGCCAGCGCAGGCGGCGCATAAGAAGTAGGCTGAATCATGAGATTGGACCTTTAAAAACCGGCAAAAGGGAAGAAAAAGGGAACTCCCTGAGACGGGATGCCCTATCAGGTCCAAAGGTAAACAAGGAGGAGGAATACAGAGGAGGGGCCTGCCCCATTCGCTCAAGTAGCTGTATAAACGGGCTACCCTGCGCTTTTTTGGCTGACAGACTCTTGTCAGGAGTCAGTTGAGGGCAAGCAAATGGGAAAAATAAGGAATGGTGGCAGCCGAACTGACTTTTAAGCCCTCATACAGGCTGGCAATCGCCTGGGCCTCAGCTTGAGAGCGCAAGCCCTGGATATACCGACGTTGCAACCGGCAGAGAGGATGCTGGGCATACAGCTGCAGGCGCACCGCCCACCCGCCTTCCTCCTGTAGCACCCGGGTTTCGACGGTGCAACTCGGGGAAAAACCATCTAAGGTGGCCAGCAGATGGAGGTCCTGTTCAGTACCCGGAAAATTGAGGCTTTTGGAAAAATCCATGGATGATGAGTTAGCGCGAAGAGAACAAGGTGGATGAAGCGATCTCGGCAGATTCAATAGTACTCAATGCAATCGATTGAATCAGTAAGAAAAAACACACGACTGCGGCCCTTTAGCATGGGGCTTTTTAGCTGGCAGCCTATGTTAAGTGGAAAAATAAGATGAAGTGTCCTGAGCTGTCTGAGAATCGAACTAAATTTCAGGCGGGTAGCCTGCTTTCAGGCCCTTGGCCCCGGAAACGAGCCTGGCTACTTCATTAAGACGTAAAAAGTACAACTTTCCCCTTTATCTATCTTACGAAAAAAGAATCTTTTTTTCCTTTTTAGCCGGGGAACGGGTAAAAGCCCGGCCTGGAAGGTAGATAAACGCTCCCCGCAAGAACTCAGGGAGAAGGCTTTGGGTGCTGGGGCAGGGAAAAATAAAAACAAGCCCCTTTGTCCACTTCGCCTTCTGCCCAGATGCTACCCCCATGCAAATGGATGATGCGCTCTACATTGGCCAAGCCGATCCCGTTGCCGGGATATTCGCGCTGCTTGTGCAGGCGTTGAAAGACTGCAAACAGCTTGTCGGCAAAACGCATGTCAAACCCGGC
>CAZIVQ010000557.1:0-3569 GCA_964542415.1 uncultured Bacteroidia bacterium
CCCTGCGGGGTAGTACCTGCTCACCCGCATGGCAAATCCGCCCAGAACATGAGCCGCGAGGGGTTTCAGCCTCTTGCGGCTCAGGGGAAAGTGGCAGGGGCAACAGCCGCTTTTCATCGCAGCAGATGGGAAGTGGCCCCTTCGGTCGTGGGGGGTAAGTTTACCCTGCTTCAGGCGGCGGGCTTTGCCGGGGAGGAAACCCAAGGCGGGGGCAGGCTGGACGGCATTTCCCCTCTCCCTTGCCTTGCGCTTTAACCAAAGTTTCCTTATCCTTTGAGTCTAGGAATTCTTTCCTGGTGGCTGCCCCTAGACGGAAAGCAGGCATGTCATTTGCTGCCCTGCCTTCGTTGTTTTAGTTGGGCAACATTAGCCTGGCTCGTTGCGGGGCGGTTGTGTATTTTTAGCTTAATCTTTATTTCTCACCACATTCAATGGCTGTAACTTCTGTTTCTTCGGCTGTGACCGAGCGCGTCGATCCCCTTTGGTTCAAGGATGCGATCATCTACGAACTTCATATCAAGGCTTTCCAAGATTCAAATGGCGATGGCATCGGCGATTTTAATGGACTCATTAGCCGCCTGGACTATTTGCAAGACCTGGGCGTGACGGCGATCTGGCTGCTGCCTTTTTATCCCTCGCCGCAGCGCGATGGGGGCTACGATATTTCTGACTATTACAGCATCAACCCAGATTACGGGACGGTCAAGCAGTTCAAGCGCTTTCTCAAAAAGGCCCACAAACGCGGCCTCAAGGTCATCACGGAGTTGGTGATGAACCATACCTCGGACCAGCATCCCTGGTTTCAGCGGGCCCGCCGGGCCGCTCCCGGCTCCAAGTACCGCGAATACTACGTATGGAGCGATAGCCCGGAAAAATACAGGGATACCCGCATCATCTTTCAGGACTTCGAGTCCTCCAACTGGACCTGGGATCCGGTGGGCAAGGCCTACTATTGGCACCGCTTCTACTCGCACCAACCCGACCTCAACTACGACCATCCTGAGGTGCAGGAGGAAGTCTTCAAAATGCTCGATTTCTGGCTCGACATGGGCGTGGATGGGTTCCGGCTGGACGCGATCCCCTATCTGTTTGAGCGGGAGGGGACGAATTGTGAAAATTTGCCCGAAACCCACGATTACCTCAAGAAGATGCGGGCCCATGTGGAGGAGCGGCATCCCCACGCCCTGTTTCTGGCGGAGGCCAATATGTGGCCCGAAGACGCGGCGGCCTACTTTGGCGACGGGGACGAATGCCACATGAACTACCACTTCCCCATCATGCCCCGGCTCTTTATGTCGCTCAAGATGGAGGACCGCTATCCCATCATCGACATCATCGACCAGACCCCGGAGATTCCTGATAATTGCCAATGGGCCCTCTTCCTGCGCAACCACGATGAGCTGACCCTGGAGATGGTCACCGACGAGGAGCGGGACTACATGTACCGGGCTTACAACAAAAACCCCCTCTCGAAGATCAACCTTGGCATCCGCCACCGCTTGGCGCAGCTGCTGGATAACAACCGGCAGAAAATCGAGCTGATGCACACCCTGTTGTTCTCCCTGCCAGGCACTCCGGTGCTATACTATGGCGACGAAATCGGCATGGGCGACAACGTCCACCTCGGCGACCGCGATGGCGTGCGCACCCCCATGCAGTGGAGCATCGACCGCAATGCGGGCTTTTCTCAAGCCAACCCGCAGACCCTTTTCTTGCCGCTGATCATGGACCCGGAGTACTCCTACGAGACCATCAACGTGGAGACGCAGCAACACAATACTTCCTCGCTGCTGTGGTGGACCAAGCGGCTGATCGCGACCCGCAAGCGCTACCAGGCCTTTGGGCGAGGAGACATCCGCTTTTTGTCCCCTTCCAACAACAAGGTCCTGGCCTTTATTCGCTCCTTTGAGGAGGAGACGATTCTGGTGGTGGCCAATTTGTCGCGCTTTTCGCAGGCTACTGAGATCGACCTGAGTGAGTATGGGGGAAACAAGGTGATGGAGGTCTTTAGCCAAACGGAGTTTCCCGATATCGGGCAGCAGCCCTATCAGTTTACCTTGGGGCCTCACGGGTATTATTGGCTGCAATTGCGGCGCAACCCGGTAGAAGAAGCGGGGCTGGAAGGCCTGCCGGCAGTAAGGCTACGGGCTGGACGCTGGGAGGAGGTGTTCAAGCATCAAGCTGCGGGCAAGCTGGCCGGGCAGATCCTGCCGCATTTTCTGGGGCGTAGCCGCTGGTTCAAGCCTTCTTACCACCGTATTAGCGAGGTGAAATTGGGGGAGGTAAAAATGATGAGCTTCGATGGCCGCCCCGGGGCCCTGGTATTTCTGCATGTTTCATTGACCCAAGGCTTGCCCGAATGGTATTTCCTGCCCCTGACTTTCCGGCCTGAGGACACGGATTGGCTGGAAACCTTGCCCGAAGAGGCCATTTTGTGTGAGCTGACCCTGGCAGGCGAAAAAGGCTATCTATACGATGCGACCAACGACCCGCAGTTCCGGGCTTACCTCTTTCGGCAAATGATCAGCCGCAAGTGGCGCAACGGTGATACGGGCAACGGGCTGGTATCCCAGCTCAACCGCAAGCACCTCAAGCAGATGAAGGCTTTTCGTGACCAGCCACGCTTCACCTCTAAGCTGATCATGGCCGAAGACCCCCGCAATTCTATCATCTACGGCAATGATTTTCGCCTGAAGCTCTACCGCAAGCTCGATCCGGCGGCCAATCCTGACGTGGAAATTAACACCTACCTGACCGAATCGACCAAATTCAAGCAGATTCCCTTCATGGGGGGAAGCTTGTCCTACCAGACCCTCGAAGGTCACAGCTTCATGTTGGGGTTGTTGCAGGAAGAATTGCCGCATAAAGGTTCGGGGCGGATCTTCTTTGGCGAAGCGGCGAGCCGCTACCTGGAGCGGGTCTTGGAAGCGCAGGGAGAGCTCTCGCGGGGGAAGGTAAAACCGGACCTGCGGCGGGGAGAAAGCCTGGAAAAGCTGCCTGATTGGTTTGTGTCGTTGGTAGGCGGGGTACAGCTGGAGCGGGCCGAGCGGCTGGGCGAAACCGTCGCCAACATGCACCTTGCCCTGACCGCGCATCCCGAGGCGCCGGGCTTCGAACCCGAGGCTTTTTCCTTGCACTACCAGCGCTCCCTGTATTCTACCTTGCAGTCCCAGAACCGCAGGAGCCTTCAGGCCCTGGACCGGAAGCGCGCCCAACTCACGCCGGACTTGCTGCCAGTAGCAGAACAGCTGCTGCAAGGAAAAGCTATTTTGGCCCAGCAACTCAAGCGGATCGTGCAGCAAAAGCTCGAAACCAGCAAGGTGCGCATCCATGGCAACCTCCACCTGGGGGCGGTGCTGTTTGACGGGCGAGACTTCACCGTGGTCAATTTTGGCGGGCCCCAAGAGCGGACGTTCAGCGAAAACCGCCTCAAGCGCTCTCCGCTCAATGACCTGGCGGGCTTGTTGCGCTCCTTGCATGAAACGGCCTACCAGGACCTCTTTGCCGACGGCCAGTTTCGGGGGGAAGACAAAAACCTGCTGATGAGCTGGGCCGAGGCCTGGTACCAC
>CAZIVQ010000558.1:0-3543 GCA_964542415.1 uncultured Bacteroidia bacterium
GGGTTGAAATGTTCGCTACTCATATTCTGGACGGATTTGCAAGCCGTGTGAGCAAGTTCTTTCCCGCAGGGGGAGCAGCCAACCCTTACACCCTATGCCCTATGCCCCCTATGCCCTGCCCCCTCCCGCTCAGGCAGTTTTCCTGGCGGCTAAGGTGATTTACCTTCGTTCTTTTTCAAATGTGCGCTTACCTTTGTCAGATATGAAGCGCAAAGACCCCACAGACGTGCAAGCGACCTATTTCCGGCGGCGACAGCGCCGGGCCTACTTGACCTCGGTCCTGAGCATTGCCCTGGTGTTGCTGATCCTGGGGTTTTTTGCTTCAGTGGTCCAATTGGGGCAGCGTTTGGCCCGCGAAGCCCAGGAGGCGGTGGTGATGAAGGTCTTTTTGCACGATGGGCTGGGAGAAAAGCAGCGTGATGCCCTCCGGGCTGACCTTGACGCCCAGCCTTTTGTGGCAGAGTTGACGTATGTGTCCAAAGCTGAGGCGGCCGCCCTGATCCTGGAAAAAACCGGCGAAGACGTGCTCGCCCTGATGGATGGGGTCAACCCGCTGCTGGCTTCTTTTGATGTGCGGTTTGCCAGCTCCTACCACCACGCTGACAGCCTACAACGCCTGAAGCAGGTGCTGGAAGCTGACATTTCGGTGGCAGAGGTCAGCTATCCGCTATCCCTGTTACAGCAGCTGAGCCGCAACTTACGTAGCCTCACCCTGGCCTTTTGGGGCGTGGGGCTGGTGCTTACAGGCATTGCCCTCTACCTGATCTGGAGCACCATCCGGATGGCGGTCTATGCCCAGCGGATGAACATCCGCAGCATGCAGCTCATCGGAGCGACCCAAGCCTTTATCCGCCGCCCGTTTTTGTGGCGGGGGCTGATCCAAGGCGGATTGGCAGGCTTGCTGGCCGCCGCTTCTTTGCTGGCCGGTTGGAGCCTGATCCAGGCTAAAATTGCCGCCTGGAGCCCCCAAACAGGCGACTGGCTCAGCCCGGGCCTAATTGGAATATTAGGGGGAATTGTGTTATTTGGCCTCGCTTTGGGGCTGTCTGGCAGCTACGTTGCCGTCAACCGTTATTTACACCGCAACCTCGACGAACTGATCTGATTATGAGCAAATCGCAACCGCGTAAAGCCAAAGTCGTGCGAACCACCCGCGATGCCGCCAAGGACCGCCCCAAAAAAGCGGCGGCTTCGCCCCGCACCAAAGCCCCCAAAGACGAGGTGCCCCTCGAATTGCCTTTCACCCGCACCAACTACCTGCTCCTCCTCCTGGGAATAGGCCTCATTGGGCTGGGCTTTTATCTCATGTCGCTCGACGATTTTATCGATGCTACCAAATTTTCTATCTCCCTCTGGGTAGCCCCCATCGTGGTGATGGCCGGATTTCTGGAAATCATCTACGCGATCATGTACAAACCCAAAGGTGAAGAAAAGCCCACCCCAGAAGTTTGACTTGTCCAGCCGGGGATAGCGCCTTCGGCGCAGATTCCGGCATTTTCCTTGCTATACTTGCTGAGACCTGTTGCAGAGGTACCCCTGTCGGCGACCTCTACCGCTCTTTTCCTCCGCTGGCCTCCACCGAGGCCCTTTTTCTTTTTTCGTATTTCTTAGGGCCTCTGGTCCTCTGGCCGGATTTTTTTCCTGCTGGTCTCAAGTTTAGCCCGGAACCATTCCTCCATGAGCCTTATCGAATCCATTCTCCTGGGTATCATCCAGGGGTTGACAGAATTCTTGCCTGTCAGTAGCAGTGGCCACATCGAACTCGGCAAAGTGCTGCTCGGCGTCCATCCCAAGGACCCGCTTCTCTTCTCGGTAATGGTCCACGCCGCCACGGCCCTCAGTACCATCGTGGTCTACCGCAAGGACATCCTCTACCTGCTGCTAGAATTGTTCAAGTTTAAATGGAACGATGCCACCCGCTTCGTAGCCATGATTGCCCTCTCGATGATTCCGGTCGGTATCGTGGGGATCTTTTTTGAAGATCAGGTAAATGCCCTCTTCGAGGGGCAGATTTTGCTGGTTGGAGCCATGCTGGTTTTGACTGGCGGCTTGCTTTGGTACTCCTCGCGGGCGCAGCTGACCAAGGGTGACCTGACCTTTGGCAAGGCCCTGGTGATCGGGATTGCCCAAGCCATCGCCATTTTGCCGGGCATTTCGCGCTCGGGCTCGACCATCTCCACGGCCCTGGTGCTGGGGGTGAGCCGGGAGCAGGCCGCGCGCTTCTCGTTCCTCATGGTCTTGCCGCCCATTCTGGGGGCCACCGCCCTGAAGCTGAAAGATTACTTTGAGCTGCAAGCCACGGGTGAGGTATCAGATGTGGGGCCAGCGGCCCTGACCGCAGGCTTTCTCGCGGCTTTTATCAGCGGCCTCTTTGCCTGTAGCTGGATGATCAAACTGGTCAAAAAGAGTAAGCTGGACTATTTCGCCATCTACTGCTGGATCGTTGGGTTGATTGCCATCGTGGCTAGTTTCGTCTATTAGGGAAAGGTTTATTTTAGCCAAAATTAACCACGATAGCTCCCAAAGCATTCAAATAGTTACTATCTAGCTTTTCTTCCAATCGAAGTCGACAACAGTGCTTCCCTCCAATCGAAGTCAGCAACAGTGCTTCTACCATGCTGCTATCCACTCCTCTTCGCATCTATCGCCGGATAATTGAGCGCGTGCTCGACTACGCCAACCTCAAGGCCGCCCGCCGCATCTGCGTGCTGGCGGCCATTGGGATTTTTTTTCTCTCCGTACTGTTCACTTTCCTGCAAGATATCGGGCTCGTACCTGACTTGATGGAGGGGAAATTTTTGTCTTCCTACTATTTCTCTTTCTACCTGGCCTTCACCTTCGTTCTCTTTTACGAGACCCTGTCGATGATCTATACCATTCCCCGCTCTATCGCTGATGCGATCGGGAAGCAGTACCAGATCATGTCATTGATCATCTTGCGGGGAATTTTCGAGCATTTGGGTGAATACAGCCACATCCACAGCCTCTCGGGAGACTGGCACGAGATCCTGCGGTTGCTGACCGCCGGGTTTGGTTCGCTGCTCATCTTCTTTCTGGTTCATATCTACTACCGCATCCAACCCCACCGGAAAGTTTCGCAAGACCCCACCGTCGTCTCCCGCTTTGTAGCCATCAAAGAACTGACAACCGTGGGGCTGATCCTGGTGATGGTTGGTTTGGCCATACAGGAGGTATCGAGCCTGGCCGCAGGAATCATCTCCCCCCAAAGTCCTGAATGGGAAATCAGCCATGTATTCTTCAGCAATGTGTTTACCCTGATGATCTTTGCCGATGTGCTGCTGGTCCTCCTGACGATGTGGTACAGCACCAGTTACTCGATTGTGTTTCGGACCTCAGCCCTTACGATCTCGACCGTGGTGTTGCGGTTCAGTTTTGGCGAAGAAGTAGAATTGTCGGTGGTCATGGCCATCATGGCGGTGCTGATCGGGATCGGGGTGACCTGGATCTACAACCGTTTTCCAGATGAAGGGCCGGTAGACCATTAAGGGAGGCAGGGGAGCGGGAGATTCAGTAACCATGCCA
>CAZIVQ010000559.1:0-3410 GCA_964542415.1 uncultured Bacteroidia bacterium
GGGCCGTGGCCACGGATTTGCCCGCCGCGTCGTACAACTCGGCGCGCAGGCTCAAGTCCCGGGCTTCGCGGTCGGCAAGGTTGCGCAGCCAGCTGGTCACCTGGAGGTCGGCGGCGGTGTAGGTTTCGTTCAGGCGGGTGCGCACCCGGAAGTCGCGCAAGTGGACGGGGTCTTTGGCGAAGAGGTAGACATCCCGGTAGATGCCGGCAAAGCGCCACATGTCCTGGTCTTCGAGGTAGGAGCCGTCGCTCCAGCGGGCCACACGCACGGCCAGGGTATTTTCGCCGGGCTGGAGATAAGGGGTGAGGTTCCATTCGGCGGCGGTCATGCTGCCCTTGTCAAAGCCTACGTATTGGCCATTGACCCAGACCCAGTAGGCCGATTTTACCCCATCAAAATGAAGCAACACCTCGCGACCAGTCCAGTGGGGGGGCAAGGTGAAGCTGCGCCGGTAGGCCCCGGTCGGGTTGAATTGATCCGGCACCCGGGGCGGGTCGTAGGGCCCGAACTCCATGGGAATGTTGCGGTAGACATTGTGGCCGTAGCCTTGCATCTGCCAGACGCTGGGCACGGTAATTTCGCGCCAGGCCGATACATCGTAGTCGGGTTCGAAGAAGTTTGCCGGGCTCGCTTCGGGGCGGGCGGCCCAATGGAAACGCCAGGGGCCATTGAGCGATTGGTACCAGGGGGAAGCCTCCCAATCGGCCGCCAGGGCTTGGTCCAGGTCTTGATAAGGGATGAAGGGGACGTGGGGCAGCTCTTGGTTTTGGTCGAAAAGGGCGGGGTTTGCGAGCCAGGCGGCGAAGCCTTCGGGGCCGGGCTGGGCCTGGAGCCAGGAAAAGGCAAGCAGCCAGCAGAGGAGGGGAGAAAATCGTTGCATAGGGGGTGAGTTTGGTGGGGAAATTAGGCTTTTTAGTCAACAAAAGCATCCCCCACTACTCCCGCGTCAATTCCCGAATTGGCGCATATTAAACGGGAAAATTCCCGAGCTTGCTCAGTGAGCCAGCGGGGAATTACAAATTCCGGCTTTAATCGGCATTAGTCATAGATTAGCGCCGGAAAAGGAAGGGTATTCATATCTCGCGCGGACTTGCAATCCGTGCGAGCAAGTTCTTTTCCGCAGGGGTTGCGATGCTGTAATTTTAAAGCTCCTTTCCCAAAGGCTCAACCTCCGGGGTGATGATGGCCTGCCTAAATTATCAGAGAGCCGACAACCTCTTTGAAAGGCCTGTATTTTTTCACAAATTAACTTATACTTTCCTGTCACAAAGACACCGGTCATGGTCAAATCATTTCTTTATAAGGGAATTTTTCTTATGCTGATAGGGTTACTCAATTCTCCAATGGCATTAGGAAACCAATGTCCGGCCAATTGGCAGAGCGCTTCCTCCTCATCTTTTCTGCGGTTCTCACCAGAACAGACAAAAGAAGAAGAATTACCCGCCTTTCTTCAGAAAAGTGAGAAAAGAGCAAAGAATCGCCTAACGCTTACCGCTTTCATTTTCATTCCCTACCTGCTTGTGGCCCTGCTATTCTTTCTCCTTCCTAAACAAGGAATTTGGTACCTCTTAGCCTACACTTTCGGGGGATTCAGCGTCACTCTTCTGGTTATCGCGATAGTCCTGCTCGTTAGCCATGCTCGCTTTCACGAGGGACTTAGCGAGATTTCTACGGAAAGATCTGCTCCGCAGAGAAGTTGGATCAAAAAAATCAATAAGCGCTACCAAATTGCGCTTGCTATGGCATTTGTCCCGGGATTCGTCCTGCTGCTGACTAACCTGTTCCAATGAAGAAGAAGCCCCTCACCCTTGCACCAGCAACAGGCATAGCAGGTACACCCACAGCACCCCGAGAAAGTGCCAGAAGTAGACTGAAACCTCCAGGTACTTGCGGCGTTGCGGGGATTTAGTCAGGCCTACGTAAGCCAGCAGGCCCAAGCCCACTAGCAGGTGCAAAGCGTGCAAACCCGTAAGGATGTAGAGAAAAGAGGCTATTTGCCCCCCGTCGCGAAAAGTCAACCCCTGGTTCAACAGTTGGTACCAGCCGTAAGCTTGCCCCAATAAAAAGGCCATCCCCAAAGCGATGACTGGCCTGAGCATCCCGCTCCTTGTCTTGTTGTCGTGCCGCAGCCAGCCCATGTGAAGCAGCACACTGCTCAGCAATAGCACCCCCGTGCTGAGGTAAAAAACGGGAGGCAGTTCCAGCTGTACCTTGGGGCCTACCAAGCTCGTAAAGGCCAGTCCAAGCGACCCGAACAGTAGGGTGATGGTGAGAATGATCAGCCAGAAGCTGATTTTTCCAGAAAAAGAGAGGCTGGTTTCTTTGCCTTCCATGGGAGAATAAACCTGTTGATTATGTTAGCGTTCAACCGCCAGGCGGGTCAAATGGTTTGGCCCTAACGTATGTAAGTATTTGATTTGAAATCAAGGACAGTTTTTTGTTTGGATTATCTGAATATTGGCTTCTTAATACAGGGAGGTCCGGTTATGTTTGCGTTGCGGACTGAGAGAGCCGTGAGCAAAAGCTGGCTCACTTTTGGCGACTCTGCTACCGAGATTTGTTTCTTATGCCGAATCAAAAAGATATTCCCTACCTGTTACTTCTGCTAGAAGATCCTGACCTGGAGATTCGGTCAAGCGTGGCTACAGCCCTGCTTGCTTTTGGGCCAGACCTTCCTTTCGAGACGGCTTCGCTGCGACGGGGGCTTTCTCCGGACGCGACCCAGCGACTAGATGAGTTGATCGTGCAGGCGCTCCAGCTGCCTTGCACCCCACGTTGGCTGCAATGGCTTGACGCTTCTGACAGCGGCGAGGCCCTGGAAGAGGCGCTGCTGCGGCTGGCCTATTTTGATTACGGCATCGAAGCCCTGCTGATGCCCAGCATCCTCGAAGCGCAGGTGCGCACCTTTCGCCGCCACTATCCCCGTGGCAGCGCCGACATGCTGATCCAGTTTGTCTTTCAGGAGGGGCGCTTCGAGCCGCCCTACAGCGGGGCCCCGCACGCCATGCACGACAACCTGATGTTTTTGTTACGCACCGGCGAGGGTAGCCCCCTGCTGCTCAGCGCCTTGACGGTACTGTTGGCCCGGCGGCTCGGCCTGCCCATGGCGGGCATTTTTATTCAGGGTAATTTTTTGCTCCAGCTCCACCAAGCCGGTACCATCCACTACCTCAACCCCGCTAACCAAGGCCAACCCTTCACCCACACCGGCAAACAATACATCACTACCGTGCTGCAAGAACATCCGCCCCGGGAAGTGGTCGCCCAGCTCGTGCGCCACATCCTGGAGCGCCGCATCGTCCTCTGCGAGGCCTACGGCCAGCCCGAAGAGCGCCGCCATTACCAGCAGCGCCTCTGGAGCCTGGAAGCGGAATTGGGAAAACGAAGCGGGTGAATGGGGGGAGGGGGAT
>CAZIVQ010000560.1:0-3106 GCA_964542415.1 uncultured Bacteroidia bacterium
GGTAAAATCCGTCGGATCATAGTCACAGTTTCCAGGTCCTGGATAAGAGAAATTCTTCACAATTGAAGCAGAACAAGCAAAGCCGGCATTACCAGGAGAAATAGGAATTACAGCTGCGGTATCACAGGCCTGCCCTAGTAAGAATTGGGTGCCACTTATCCACCCCGATAGACCTAGGATGAAGACAAGGCGAAGGATTCGAGGAAACCTAAGAGAAATCACTCGTTTAAAATCCGTTTTCTTTAGCATTCTCCGACAATAATTACAAGCCGAATCCCGGAAGCACGACCGGCCTTTCAGCTTTTATGATGTTAAGGTAATGCAAAGATAGCCAATTTATCGCCGGAAATGCCTCCTCTTTGCGCCAACGGTCAATCCTGCCGGGGAAGTGATGGTGCCAAAGGCCATTCCTTTTGGGTAGGATATTACATACCTCGTAAAGTTTACGAAATGGCCTTTGGGTGGGTTATGAAACGCAGAAAAAAGAAGCCCGGCAAGCAGAAGCCTGCCGGGCTGATAGGGGAGAGTAAAAAGGGAGAAAACGGAAAAAGAACGCCAGAAAAAATGGAGGGCCAGCACGGGCCCGGGAGCAGGGCTACTTGGGCTTTACCTCGGCGTGCCAGTGCCGGAAATCGACCATGTCGCAATGCAGGCATTGCTCCTCGCTGGAAAGGTCGATCCCGCACCCTTTACACGGAGACTTGTACTTTTTCTCCGGTGGCGCCGGGGCAGAAAACAAGTAAGCGATCGCTTTCATCAAGAAGAAAGCAAAAAGAGAGAACAAGAGAAGCTGGGACATACGTGTTTGAGAACAAGGTTGAGACAGGGGGCGCAGCTTTACCGGGCGTTTCTTCGCTCAGGCAAAACCTTGCCGGAATTTCCACTACTCAAATGATCCTGTCTATGGCCTGATCGCATGAATTGAGCGAAAAACCAGGGTTTCAATCCTTACTTCCTCAATATACGCATAAGAGACGAAAGGTTTACTGGTATAATATCGCTTTATTGTCTAAATTATCCACACTTAGTACCGGCAGTTGAACATTTTTCTGTAAATCCTTTCTTCGCATTTTCTCAAATCACTGATAGCCACGGGCCTGCAACTGAAACAGCTCGGCATAAGTCCCGCCGGCCGCGAGCAGTTCGGCATGCGAACCCAGCTCGATTCTCTTTCCTCCTTCCAACACCAAAATGCGATCGGCCATGCGCACGGTCGAAAACCGGTGCGAAATGAGCACCGCGGTCTTCCCCTTGGTTAGCTCGGCAAAGCGCTCGAAGACCTCGTACTCAGCCCGCGCATCCAAAGCCGAAGTGGGCTCGTCCAGGATCAGCAGCTGCGCCTCCCGCATGTAGGCGCGGGCCAGGGCCACCTTCTGCCATTGGCCTCCGGAGAGGTCTATGCCATTTTCGAACCGGCGGCCCAGCATCTGCTGGTATCCCCCCGGCAATTCTGCCACCACCTTGTCAGCCAGGCTTTTGACCGCCGCCTGCTCGATCCGGGGCAGGTCTTCGCGCCCTTCGATGTCACCCACTGCGATGTTCTCCGCCACCGGCAGCTGAAAGCGCTCGTAGTCCTGAAAAATCACCCCCACCTTCCGGCGCAGGGCGTGGAGGTCGTACTCCCGCAGGTCGCGGCCATCGAGCAAGATGCGCCCCTCGCTCGGGTCGTAGAGCCGGGCCAGCAGCTTGACCAAGGTCGTCTTGCCCGCCCCATTTTCGCCCACCAAGGCCAGCTTCTCCCCTACCCGCAACTGGAAGCTGAGGTCCTGAAGGGCATATTTGTCCGTGCCTGGATAGCGAAAGCTCACCCCCTCGAAGGCAAAGCCCTGGCTGATGACCGCAGGCATGGGGACCGGCTCAGGGGGAGAGGTGATCTCCGGTTCTAAGGCCATGAACTCAAACCAGTCTTTGAGGTAGAGGGCATCTTTGGCGATGGCCGAAAACCGGAACAGCACCCCCTGCAGCAAGCCCCGCAAGCGGCGAAACGACCCGCTCAGAAAGGTCAGGTCCCCCAGGCTGAGGGTCCCGCTCACCGTCTGCAAGATGATCACCGCGTAGGCCCCGTAGTAAGCTAGGTCGCCCAGCAGGTTGAAAAACCAGCCCCAGCCCGCCCGTCGCACCGCCAGCCCACGGTTGGCCTGGTAGTAGCGACTGGCCAGCTCATCGAATCGATCGGTCAGAAAGTCATTCAGGCCAAAAATCTTCACCTCCTTGGCCGTGCGATCGCTCGCCCCCACGTAGCGCAGGTAGTCCAGCTGTCGCCGCTCCGGGGTCCAGTTGCGGGTGATCGAGTAGCTGTGCTGGTTAAAATGGGTTTCGGAGAGAAAAGAAGGGATGACTGCCACCACCAGCAGCAGGATCAGCCAGGGGTTGAAGACCACCAGGCCCACGGCCAGAAAGGTCATGGTCACCAGGTCCTGGGCCTGCCGCAGCAACTGCGACATGAGCACCACCCGGCCGGTGGTCTGCCGCCGGGCCCGCTCGAGCTTGTCGTAGAAAGTCGCATTTTCAAACTGTGGGAGGTCCAGCCGGGCCGCCTGCTCGATCAATTGGAGGGAAGTTTGGTTGGCAAAGAGGTCGCCCAGCAGGGCGTCGAGCAGGTTGATGCCGCGGTTGAGCGCCGCCGAGGCCACGGCCAGGGCCAGCTCCAGGCCCACGTAGAGCCAAAGAGACGAAAAGTCGCCCTCGGGCACATTGATCAGGTACACCACCTCGTCGATGATGAGCTTGCCCACATAGAGGGTCGAGACCGGAATCACCGACTCCAGCAGGCGGAGCAAGACGTTGCTGCCCGCCATAAGCGGGTGGGTCTGCCAGATCAGCCGCAAAAAAGGCGGCAGGTAGCGCAAGGCCGAGAGGCTGTCCTTGAAGTTGACATCGCCGCCGTAGAATTGGCTGCGGCTCGATTTAGGAAAAAAACGAGACCAGAAGGGCATGTAGAGAAGTGTTAGGTGGAAAAGACAGGCAGGAATTCCTATGACAAGAGGGAAACGGTTTTTGTGACAGCATGGATGGCTTTTGGTAAAAAAAGATGAGGAAGGTCAGCCCCAGTCAAAAATCCTGCGCCCAGCTGTTAGGTAATGCCGGTTAATGGATTTTCTTATTG